>JAIEQN010000420.1 GCA_019747685.1 Gemmataceae bacterium | reverse complement strand
CCGGCCGGGGCCGCCTCGGCGGCCGGTCGGGTCGCCCCCCGCAGGTGCCGCCCGGCCGCCCGGTCGAACTCGTCCACGCACCGCAGCCGCTTCCCCTCGTCGACCAGCAGCCAGACCCCGGCCCGGTCGGCCCCGAGGGCGTCGGCCGCCGCCTCGCACGCCCGGCGGAACGCCTCCGGCAGCGGGGCGTCGGGGTCGGCCGTCAGCCGGGCTAGGGCGGTCGCCGGGCGGTCCGGGTCGGCGGGCGGTGGTTCGGGGGTCACACCAGGGTCCTCCACCGGCGGGCGGCGGGGAAGGAAGTTGCGCGTTCAGTCTACCGCCCGGCCGGGCCGGGGGGAATCGGAAACCGCCGTAGGTCGGGTCAGGGTGATCCGGATCACCTCCGGCCGGCACCGGAACCGCAGCGGCTCCTTCCCGCTCAGCCCCCGGCCGACCACCATGACCGTCCCGCCGCCCTCGAACACCCCGCAGTCGAACCGCCGGCCGTACACGCTCGGGACGAAGATCGAGGTGACGACCGGCAAGCGGATTTGCCCGCCGTGGACGTGCCCGCACAGCATCAGGCCGACGCGGTGCCGCTGGCCCCAGTAGAAGTTGTCCGGGGTGTGGCTGAGGCAGAGCCGGAACGGCCCGGAGGGGACGTTCGACAGGTCCGGCGGCGGGGCGAACCACGGCCCCTCGTGGCCGACGACGGTGCACCGCTCGCCGCGGACGGCGACTTCCTTCCACCCGTTCCCGAGCAGGTCGTACCCGGCCTCGACGACCGCCTTGCGGACCCGCTCCGGGTCGTGATGTTCGTCGTGGTTGCCGAGGATGGCGAACCGCCCTTCGGTCGCCTTCAGCCGGCCGAGGACCGGGCCGATCCAGGAATGATGCTCGTCGGTATCGACGTAGTCGCCGGCCAGGCAGACGAGGTCCGGGGTCGGCCACCGGCGCTCGACCTCGTCAACCACCCGGTCGAAGAACGCCCGGGCCGGGGTGCCGTGGAAGTGGACATCGGTGACGACCAGGATGGTGAGGCCGTCCCAGACCGGGGGCAGCCCGGGGACGGCCAGGGTCAGCTCGGTGAAGTCGACCCGGAACACGTCGTTGAGCGGCAGCCGGGCGACCCACGGATACTTGCCGTTACCGACCACCGCCGGTCCGAGTTCCGTCCACAGGTCGAGGGTGTCGGCCCGGACCGACACCAGGGCCGCCGGCGGCCTGCGAAGCAACCGAATGACGGTGACGACCGGGAACACCACCCCGCCGAACACCAGGCAGACGGCCATGTACGCCATCCAGGCCCACTCGGCCTGGGTCGGGAAGAGCGACCAGTCGGGCTGGTCCGGCGGCACGGGCTTGGTGGCCACGAACGGGGCGGCGAGGAGGAGCGGGAAGCCGAGGATGACCAGGCCGGTGAAGAGCCGCCAGAGCTTGAGGAAGGGCTTGGAGATCGGCCGGGCGTACAGGTAGTTGAGCTGCGCCGTCCAGAGGTAGGCGTGCCCGACCCAGCCGACGAGCAACAAAACGACGAGCGGGTCCGGCATCCGGGACATGGTACGGCCGGCCGGCCGGGCCGTCACGGGGCGGAGAGAATCGCCCGGGTGCGGTGGGAAATGCCGCCGAACTCGCCGGTGTAGGTCGCTTCCAGCGGGACGTTGACGTGTAGCCCCGGCCCGAGGAACAGGGCGGCGTCGGGGAGCGTGTCGCCGACGGCGGCCGGGTTGATGTACGCCCGGGTGACCGGCCCGGCCTCGTAGGACACCACGGTCAGCGGCTTGTCCGCCGGCGGGGTGTACGGCTCGTCCCGGAACTCGCTCCAGATCGCCGGGTGGATGCCGCCCGGGTCCCGCGGGCCGGGCGGGAACAGGTCGACCACCAGCACGTGCAGCCCGTGCTCGATCGCCGACGCCACCTTCCCGACGAACGCCCGCGGCCCGTGCCGGCCGGACTTATTCCCGGGCGAGACGATCTCGATCAGGGCGACCACCCGGTCGTCCCCCCGGCGGATTACCACCGTCTTGCGGAGCCGGGCGTAGGGGTCGGCGGCGAACTCGGCGACGAACCGGGCCTTCGGCGGGGCGGTGGCGGTGCCCGTCGAGCTGCCCACCGGCCCGGCCCCGTTGCCGGCGTCCGGCACGGCGAGTTCGGGGGCCAACAGGTCCGGGATGCCGCGGTCGGCGTGCTGCTCGACCATCGCCGAGTACCCGGGCGGGAGGACGCCGTTGTTCAAGGCCCGGCGGATCGCCGGGCCCCAGCCCAGGTGGAAGTGGTGGAACGTCCCGTGGTCGACCCGGGCCCAGTCGTGGATCGGCATCGGCGGCCCTCCCGCCGCCGATTCTACCCGCCCCCGACCCCCGGCCCAAGCCCGGCGGCCCGCCGCCGGGTCAGTCCTTCGGCCGGGTCACGTCCTTCGGCGGGCCGCCGGCGGCGTCCACGATGTTCACCACCCCGGCCTCGTTCTCCCGGGCGGTCGGCGGCCCCTTGAGCAGGAGGTTCGGCTTGGCCGCCGCCTTCAGACCGGCGAAGAAGGTCGGCATCTCCTTGCGGAGCTTGGCCTCGTACACGTCCTTCTCCAGGGCCGGCTTGACCTGGTCCAGCGTCACCCCGGCGGCCGGCGGCAGGATCGCCTCGCAGAACACGCACATGATCCCGGCCGGGGTCTCGAACAACTGGCTCACCTCCCCGACCTGGAGGGCGAACACCGCCCGCTCGATCACCGGGTTCTCGGCCTCCAGGTGCCGGCCGACCGGGGCCACCTTGCCGCCGGCGGACGCCAGGTTCGGGTCGGCCTGCCGGCGGGCCAGCCGCTCGAACGCCGCCTGCCTCTCCTCCGGGGTGGCCCCCCGGCGGACCTCGTCCCACTCCCGCTGGGCCGTCCGGAACTGGTCCTTCGGCCAGATCACGATCCGGGCCTGCCGCTTCTCCCCGTACCGGTTCTCGAACGCCTTCTGCACGTCCTCCGGCGTCACCTTCACAGCGTCCTTGCACATCTTGGTCATCAACAGCTCGGGGATGATGACATCCTGCTCCCACATGAACGGCGTCATCTTCTGCTTCGGCAGGAGGTGCTTGACCAGGTCGGCGACCGACACCCCGAGCTTCTTGGCGTAGTCCTCCTTGGCCGCCGCCACCTCCTCCGGGCTGACCGACACCCCCCGCCGGCCGGCCTCGGCCTTGATGATCCGGTCGTTCACCAGGAACTCCAGCTTCTCGTACCCGCCCCGGGCGATCAGGAACTCGCCCAGGTCCTCCCGGGTCACGGTCACGTTGCCGTAGATGACCGCCAGCACCCGCGGGTCGGCGGACGGCACCCGGGCGGCCAGCTCCGGGGCGGCGTCCGGGCGGGGCGGGACGTGGACCGTCAGGGCCGGGGCGGCGGCCTTGCGGATCTCGGCGAACACCTCCGGGGTGGCCTTGTTCAGGGCCTGCTCGAACGCCTCCTTCTGGATGTCCGCCCGGACCTTGTCCAGGGTCAGCTCGGGCGGGGTCGGGGTGACCTTCAGGCACCGGACGGCGGTGTCGGCGTCCGCCGTCTCGACCCAGACGGCCTCGCCCTCCTTGAGGGAGAACAGGGCCTCGACCACCTTCGGGTCCTCGCCGGCCAAGTGCCGGCCGACCGGGGCGGTCCGCCCGGCGGCCGCGGCCAGGTCCTTGTTCGGCTGGCGGGCGGCCAGCTTGTCGAACTCGGCCGGGTTGGCGGCGGCGATGTCCTTCACGTCCTTCGACAGCCCGTTCGGCCCCTTCGGCCAGACGATCACCTGGGCCTCCCGCTTCTCCCCGTGCCGCTCCTCGAACACCCGCCGGAGGTCGTCGTCCGTCACCTTCACCCGGCCCCGGGCCAGCTTCCCGAGCAACAGCCGGGACCGGACCACGTCCTGTTCCCACTCGTACACCGTCTTCCCGTACCGCTCCTTGAGGAACTGGGCGAACACGCCGCGGTCGAGGTTCGACCCGCGGAGGTCCTCAGCCAGCCCGGCCTCGACCTCCAGCATGGTGACGGTGATCCCCCGGCGGGCGGCCTCGGTCTCGATCACCCGCTTGTTCACCAGGAGGTCGAGCTTGTCCATCCCGCCCCGGGCGATCAGGTACTCGCCCAGCTCGTCCCGGGTGACCGGGACGTTCCCGTGGAGGTAGGCGACGACCCGCTGGCCGGGGGCCGGGGCGGGCGGCTTGGCCGGGGCCGGCGGGTCGGCCCGGACCGCCGGGGCGGCGGCC
>JAIEQN010000538.1 GCA_019747685.1 Gemmataceae bacterium | reverse complement strand
AAGTGCAAGCTGATCAAGCGGAAGGGCGTCGTCCGCGTGATCTGCGAGGACCCCCGGCACAAGCAGCGGCAGGGCTAAGACTTCCGTAGGGCACGCCCGGCGTGCCGCGAACAGGCGAGCGACACATGCCCCGGATCCAAGGCGTCGACATCCCGCCGGACAAGCCGACCCACATCAGCCTGCGGTACATCCGCGGGCTGGGGCCGACCACCTCCCTGGAGGTGTGCGAGAAGCTGCACATCGACCCCCAGCGGCGGGCCAAGGAGCTGTCCGACGACGAGGTCGGCCGGATCGCCGCCCTCTTGGACCGGGATTACCTGGTCGAAGGGCCGCTGCGGCGGACCGAGGGCGGGAACATCCAGCGGCTCAAGGAGATCAAGAGCTACCGCGGGGAGCGGCACCGGAAGAACCTGCCGGTCCGCGGCCAGCGGTCGAAGACCAACGCCCGCACCCGCAAGGGCCCCCGCAAGACGGTCGCCGGGAAGAAGGGCGTCAAGGACCTCCGGTAGCCCGGCCCCCGACCCGGGGGGGTTGCACCCCGGGCTACGTTGTGGCAGCCCTTCGGGCTGCGGCGGTCTGTCTCCCGACCCTGAAGGGGTCGGGCAACATAGCCCGGGGCGACGCCCCGGGTCCGATATCACCCGATCCCCGGCCCGCTGCCAACAATGGCCAAGAGCAAGAAGAAGAAGGCCCGCCGCAACGTCAGCCGCGGCATCGCCCACGTGCAGAGCACGTTCAACAACACCATCGTGACCATCTCGGACACGAACGGGGACGTGCTGTGCAACGCCTCGGCCGGGACGGTCGGGTTCAAGGGCAGCCGCAAGAGCACCCCGTTCGCCGCCCAGCGGGCGGCCGAGGAGGCCGCCGCCAAGGCGAGCAAGTTCGGGGTCAAGGAGCTCGAGGTCCGGGTCAAGGGGCCGGGGGCCGGCCGGGAGTCGGCCATCACCGCCCTCCAGGCCGCCGGGCTGAACGTCAAGGCGATCGAGGACGTGACCCCGCTGCCGCATAACGGCTGCCGGCCGCCGAAGAAGCGCCGCGTATAATGCGATAGCTGGTCAGCAGTCAGAGGTCAGGGGTCAGCCGGCGGGGCCGCCCGCCGACGCCCCTGACTTCGGCGTTGATGCGGGCCTCCCCGGGCCGACTCTGGGGTTCGCCGGGGAGCCGCACGAGCGGGACTTCGACCACGCCACCCGGGCCGGGAGTTCCGGCCCACCCGACCCCTGGTTCCGAGTCCCGGTCCCCCATGGCGCGTAACACCGACCCCGTCTGCAAGATGTGCCGGCGGGAGCAGATGAAGCTGTACCTCAAGGGCGAGCGGTGCTTCGGCCCGAAGTGCCCGATCGAGCGGGAGGCCCTGCCGCCCGGGATGCACGGGGCCCGCCGGTCCAAGCAGTCCGAGTACGGCATCCGGCTCCGCGAGAAGCAGAAGCTGAAGCGGTTCTACGGGGTGCTGGAGGCCCAATTCCGGCGGTACTACCGGCTCGCCACCCGGTCCCCGGAGAACACCGGCGAGCAATTGCTCTCGATCCTGGAGCGGCGGCTGGATAATGTCGTCCACCGGCTCGGGTTCGCCCCCTGCCGGGGGTCGGCCCGGCAGATGGTGGCCCACGGCCACGTCCTGGTCAACGGCCGCAAGTGCGACATCCCGAGCATGCTCGTCCGGCCGGGGGACGTGGTCAAGGTGAAGGCCCGGGAGGGCAGCCTGAAGCTGGCCCGGGAGGCCCTCCAGCGGACCCTGGTCCGGGTGCCGGACTTCCTGGAGGTGGTCAACAACGCCGAGGCCCCGGAGGGGCGGATGACCCGGGTGCCGGGCCGCCCGGACGTGGACGAGCGGATCAACGAGATCCGCGAGCAGCTCATCATCGAGATCGCCACCAGGTAGCCCGTAGGGCGGGTCGAGCGTCGCTGAGCGACGCTCGACCCGCCCTACAAGAACACCCCGCCGGCTTCCGCGACAGGCCGGCGGGTTGCTCGTGACGGAAGGCACTCTCCGCCTGGCTCGTCGGCGGTCGGCCCGGTCGCGGGGCCGGCCCCGGCGGCAAGCCGGCGGGTACGGAGGACGACGCATGCGGGTCCGCTGGCGGGGGCTGGAGCTCCCCAACCGGGTGTACGCCGACCGGGCCACCCTGACCGACACCTACGGGAAGTTCTACGTCGAGCCGTTCGAGCGCGGGTTCGGGATGACGCTGGGCAACAGCCTCCGCCGCATCCTGCTCTCCAGCCTCGAGGGGTCGGCCGTCACCCGGGTGAAAATCCAGGGCGTCCAGCACGAGGTCTCGACCATCACCGGGGTGGTCGAGGACGTGACCGACATCATCCTGAACGTCAAGAGCCTGGTCGTCAAGAACACGTCCGACCAGCCGAAGACGGTCCGCATCCAGAAGCACGAGGCCGGGGTCGTCCGCGGGGTCGACGTCCAGCACGACGAGTCGGTCCAGATCGTCAACCCGGAGCACCACCTGGCCACCCTGACCAGCGACGTGCCGTTCGTGGTCGAGATGACGGTCGAGAACGGCCGGGGGTACCGGACGGCCGACGACAACGCCGGGAAGGAGCGGGAGATCGGCGTCATCCCGGTCGACAGCTCGTTCTCCCCGGTCGTCCGGGTGAAGTACGACATCGAGGAGACCCGGGTCGGGCAGAAGACGAACTACGACCGGCTGGTGCTGGAAATCTGGACCAACGGCACCGTCGGGCCGCAGATGGCCCTGGTGGAAGCCGCCAAGATCCTGCGGAAGCACCTGAACCCGTTCGTCCAGTACACCGAGGCCGGGCCGGAGGTGCCGCTGGACGAGCCGATCGAGATCGGCGGCGGGCGGGGCGAGGCCGGGGACCCGGACCTGGACCGCAAGCTGAACATGAGCCTGGCCGAGCTGGAGCTGTCGGTCCGGGCGACCAACTGCCTGGAGACCGAGGGCATCACCACCGTCCGCGAGCTGGTGATGCGGGGCGAGGACGAGCTCCTGGAGGTCCGCAACTTCGGCGAGACCACCCTCCGGGAGGTCAAGGCCAAGCTGTCCGAGAAGGGCCTGGCCCTCGGGATGAAGTTACCCTCCCGCCGCTAGCGGCGGGACAGGGGTTAGGGGTCAGGGGGTAGGGGATAGCAGTCCACCACCCCCCGACCCGGCACCGCTACGACCCGTGGCGCGGCGTGGCGGCCGACCGCTAACCCCTACCCCCTGACCCCTAACCCCTACGAACGAGCCATGAGGCATCGCAGAGCCGGCAAGCACCTGAACCGCACCCCGGCCCACCGGCTGGCCCTGTTCCGGAACCTGGCCCGGGCCCTGATCACCCACGAGCGGATCGTCACCACCCTGCCGAAGGCGAAGTGGCTGCGGCCGCAGGTCGAGAAGCTCATCACCCTGGCCAAGAAGGCCGCGGTGGCGATGGACGGCGAGGGCGACGAGAAGGCCCGGAAGGTCGCCGCTCTGCACTACCGGCGGCTGGCCATGGCCCGGCTCGGCCCGGTCCACGGGACCGGCATCTACGACAAGAAGGACGAGCCCCAGGACGACCCGCTCAGCGACGGCAAGAAGGGCAAGAGCGCCGACACCGTCCTCAAGAAGCTGTTCCGGGAGATCGGCCCCCGGTACAAGGACCGGCCGGGCGGGTACACCCGGGTCGTCAAGCAGCACTACCGGCGGCTCGGGGACGGCGGCGAGACGGCCATCATCGAGCTGCTCAAGGCCGGCGAGCAGAAGGTCCGGCTGAAGGAGCGGAAGCCGGCCGCCCCGACCCCGGCCCCGGTCGCCGCCGAGTAGTGGGCAGCGGGCAGTAGGCAGTGGGCAGACCGGAACCGGACCACCTCACGTCCGGACTGCCCACTGCCCGCTGCCCACTCCTCTCCCGTTCGTTACCACCTCTCCCACCCGCCCGGCCCGGGTTCCCCCGGCCGGAAACCTTCCCCATTCCCCGGCGGTTCCGCAGCCAACCCAGTCGATGATGGGGGTGGATTCGCTCCACCCCCTGCCGGTACGTCATCATGCGGAGTCGGACCCTCGTGCGGCTGGCCGGGCTGGCCGCCGTCCTGTCGGCGGTCGGGTGTGCGTTCCGGTCGGGCGGGGTCGCCCCGGAGGTCAGCCGGTATCAGCCGCCGGCGGCCGACGGCATACCCGCCACCCTCGGCCCGACGACCACGACGGTCCCGGTCGCGGCCGCGGCCCCGGCCCCCCCCGTC
>JAIEQN010000719.1 GCA_019747685.1 Gemmataceae bacterium | reverse complement strand
CCCGCGGCGGGACGGGGCAGGTCTGACCAACCGCCCTCATTCTCCCCCTCTCCCCGTGGGGGAGGGGGCCGGGGGGAGGGGTCACTTCTGCACCCCGGGGGCTGACGGCCGGCCGCCGATCGGTTACACTCACGGGCGGACCACTCCGGGGGGCGTGCCATGCGGGCGGGTGCGGTGCGGCGGCGGGGCGGGCGGGCGGTACTCGCCCTGCTCGTCGGCCTGCTGGTCGGCGGGTGGGCCGGGTTCGGGCTGACGTACCTGCTCAAGCGGAACCAGTTCCGCGGCGCGGACGCCCCGGCCGAGGCGAACCTGCCGCCGGCCGACGAACTGAAGCTGGTCCCGGCCGACGCCGCCGGGTTCGTCCACGTCCGGCTGGCCGACCTGTGGGAGACCGAGGCCCTGGCCGAGTTCAAGAAGATCGTCGACAAGGCCGGGCCGGACGCCCTCAACGCCCTGGACGCCTACTTCGAGCCGAAGCCGTCGTCCCTCGACCGGGCCACCCTGGTCGTCCTCAAGTCCGACGGCCCGGTCCGGCCGCGGGGCGGCCCGGGGCCCGGCGGGTTCGGCCCGGCCGACCTGCCGTTCGACCTCGGCCGGGACACCCCCCTGGCCGTCATCCTCGCCTTCTCGGCCCCGGTCGACCCGGTCCGGTTCCGCCAGGCCAACCTGCCGGCCGCCGACCAACTGACCACCAACGGCAAGGAGTACTGGGTGGCCCGGGGCGGGCTGGCCGCCCACTTCGCCACCGACCGGACGGTCATCCTGGGCACCAACCAGGCGGTCAAGGCGCTGTTGGACAAGCCGGCCGCGGCCGACGGCCCGCTGGCCCCGGCCCTGAAGCTGGCCGCCGGCGGCGGCCGGCACCTGGTCGGCGGGCTGAACCTGGCCGCCGTCCCCCTCCCGCCCGACCTGCGGCGGCAGCTCCCGGCCGAGGTCGCCCCGCTCCTGAACGCCCGGGCGGTGACGGTCGGGCTGGTGGTGGGGAGCGGCAGCCGGTTCGACCTGCGGGCGAGCTACGCCGACGACAAGGCGGCGGCCGAGGCCGAGGCGGCGGCCCGGGCGGCGGCCAAGCTCGGCCGGGACAAGCTGGCCGAGGCCAAGAAGAAGCTGGAGGAGGCGGTCAAGGGCCGGCCCGACCGGCCGGTCCCGCGGCCGGCCGAGGACCTGCCGGAGGCCCTCGGCGGGGTGGCCGGGCTGGGGGCGCTGAACATGCTCGACGAGTGGCTGGCCGACCTGCCGCTGAGGCGGGAGGGGAACGAGCTGACCGCCTCGGTCACCACCGGGGCGGCCGGCGGGGCGTACCTGGGGCTGGCCCCGGTGGCGGTCGGCCTCCTGCTGCCGGCCGTCCAAAAGGTCCGCGAGTCGGCCGCCCGGGTGTCGGACTCGAACAACCTGAAGCAGATCGGCCTGGCCTTCCACGCCTACCACGACACGACGGGCAAGTTCCCGGGGCCGGTCTGGGGGATGGAGAACGGCCGGCCGGCCGCGAAGCCCGGACTGAGCTGGCGGGTCGCCCTGTTGCCATTCCTGGAACAGCTGCCCCTCTACGAGCAGTTCAAGCTGAACGAGCCGTGGGACAGCGACCACAACAAGAAGCTGATCCCGCTGATGCCGAAGGTCTACCTGACCCCGCGGGCCCCGGCCGAGCCGGGGATGACGTACTACAAGGTGTTCGTCGGCGGCGGGGCGGCGTTCGACCCGGACCCGAAGAAGGCCCGGAACCTCGCCGGGTTCACGGACGGCCTGTCGAACACCATCCTGGTGGCCGAGGGCGGCGAGCCGGTGGTCTGGACCAAGCCGGACGACTTCGCGTTCGACCCGAAGGGGCCGCTGCCCGACCTGACCCTGGCCGGCAGCCGGGTCATCAACGTGCTGCTGGCCGACGGCAGCGTCCGGACGGTGAACCTCGACTTCGCCTCGGAGAAGACGCTCAAGCTGGCCATCCAGGCGGCCGACGGGATGGTCCTCCCGGCGGACTGGTGAGTACCCGAACACAGGCCTCCCGGCCTGTGCCACCAGAACCAAACACCGGTGGCACAGGCCTCCCGGCCTGTGCCACCAGAACCAAACACCGGTGGCACAGGCCTCCCGGCCTGTGCTCATCGACCCCCGCTACCCCCCATGCCCCACGTGTACCGCCCCCCGACCCGCCGCGAACTCCTCCTCCGATCCGCGAACGGGTTCGGGGCGGTGGCCTTCGCCGCGCTCGCCCAAGAAGCTCGGGGGGTTGACACCCCCCGCTCAGCGGACCCCGGGCCGTCCGCCCCGAAGAAGCCGCACTTCGGCCCGAAGGCCACCAGCGTCATCTTCCTGTTCATGGACGGCGGGCCGTCCCAGATCGACACCTTCGACCCGAAGCCGGCCCTGGAGAAGTACCACGGCCAGCCGTTCCCGGCGAAGGTCGAGCCGACCCAGTTCAACAACGTCGGGGCCACCCTGGCCAGCCCGTGGACGTTCGAGAAGCGGGGCCAGTCCGGGCTGCCGGTCAGCGACCTGTTCCCGCACGTCGCCGCCCGGGCCGACGACCTGTGCGTCGTCCGGTCGATGGTGGCCAACTTCTCCGAGCACACCAACGCCAACTACTTCCTGCACAGCGGCAACGGGACGCAGGGCCGGCCGAGCATGGGGGCGTGGGTGACCTACGGCCTCGGCAGCGAGTGCCGCGACCTGCCCGGGTTCGTGGTCCTGGGCAGCGGGATGATCCCGCCCGGCGGGGCCGACTGCTTCGGCAGCGGGTTCCTCCCCGCGGCGTACCAGGGGTCGGTCTTCCGCCACGGCCGGCAGCCGGTCGCCGACCTCGCTCCGCCGGACGGGGCGGCGAAGTCGCAGGCCGCCAAGCGGGACCTGATCCGCAAGCTCGACGCCGCGGCTCGGGAGCGGTTCGGGGCGAACGATGCCATCGAGGCGGCCATCGCCAACTCGGAACTCGCCTTCCGGATGCAGGCGGCCGTGCCCGAGCTGTCCGACGTGTCGAAGGAGACCGAGGCCACCCGCCGGCTGTACGGGCTGGACGACCCGAAGACAGAGATTTACGGCCGGCAGTGCCTCTTGGCCCGGCGGATGGTCGAGCGGGGCGTCCGGTTTATCGAGCTACTTTGTCCGGCGCTGCCCGGCCACGACCGGTGGGACCAGCACGCGGGGCTGAAGAAGGGGCACGAGGACAACGCCCGGGCGGTGGACAAGCCGATCGCCGGGCTGCTGGCCGACCTCAAGCAGCGGGGCCTGTTGGACAAGACGCTGGTGCTCTGGGGCGGGGAGTTCGGGCGGACCCCGGTGGCCCAGGGGTCGGACGGCCGGGACCACAACCCGTTCGGGTTCACCGTCTGGCTGGCCGGCGGGGGCGTGAAGGGCGGGTACGCCCACGGCGAGACGGACGACTTCGGCTACCACGCGGTCCAGGACAAGGTGGAGGTCCACGACCTGCACGCCACGATGCTGCACCTGCTCGGGTTCGACCACAAGAAGCTGACCGTCCGGTTCGGCGGCCGGGACATGCGGCTGACGGACGTGCATGGGGAAGTGGTGCGGGCGATTTTGGCGTAGGGGGTTGGGTCCAGGGGCTCACGCCCCTGGCTACGCGCTCGCCGCCCCCTCCGGGGGCTCGGAACGAAGTCCCCGGAGGGGACGACCGCCCGTAGCCAGGGGCGTGAGCCCCTGGTCCCCGGATCGCCCCCTAAACCCCGCACCTTCGGCCGGTTCCGCCCGGCCCGCAGAGTTCCCGCCGGCCCTTCCTCCTTGCCCCCTTGCCCCGCCCCCCGATACGATGCGCCCGGACACGCCCTGGCGGGCGGATTCCGATTTCCGGCCAATCGGACCCGCCCCCGGCGTCGTCGTGTAGGCAGGAGTGTATGCCCCAGCCCGGCCGACCTCCGAGCGACCGGCCGGCGGGCGCCCCCACCTCCCCAACCGGGGCGGGCGGCCGGCCGGACGACGCCGCCCTGGTCGCCCTGTTCCACCAGGTCCGGGACGAGCTGGTCAGCACCCTGTTGTACCTCTTGGGCAACCCGGACGACGCCCAGGACGCGGCCCAGGAGGCGTTCCTGAAGTGCTGGCGGGCCCGCCACACCCTGCCGGACGTGCAGAACCTGCGGGCCTGGGTGTTCCGGGTCGGGCTGAACGCGGCCAAGGACTTCCAGCGGAGCGCCTGGAACCGGAAGGCCCGGCCGCT
>JAIEQN010000223.1 GCA_019747685.1 Gemmataceae bacterium | reverse complement strand
ATCTTCTCGTCCAGGTACGGGTTGGCGTTCCCGCCCCGGTCGTAGAACTCGACCACCTCTTCCAGCGTCTTCTCGTCCCCGCTGTGCATGTACGGGGCGGTGCCGAGCAGCCCCCGCAGCCCGGGCGTCTTGAACGCCCCGACCAGGGCGGTGTCCTTGTGCCCGGTCCGCAGGACCGCGAACCGGCCGAACTCGGTGGACGGGACCTGCCCGTCCGGCCCGACCCCGACCCCGAGGTTGTGGAACATGCCGTCGGTGAAGGTGTCGCCGGCGTGGCAGTTCGAGCACCGGGCCTTGCCGAAGAACAGGGTCCGGCCGTTGAAGACGCGCTGACCGACCTCGTCCGCCTTGCCGGCGTCCTTCCCCGCGTCCAGCCCGAGGGCCTTCAGGGCGTGCACGTCCTTGGCCGCGAACGCCGCCTTCACGGCCGCCGCGTAGTCCTCGGCCTTCGCCTCGAACTGGCCCGTTTCCTCTTCCGTCACCCGGGCCCGCATGGCGGCCTCGGCCCGGTCGTGCAGGCTGTTCCCGACCAGGACCGTCCGCTCGTAGGCGGCGATCGCCTTGGCCGCGGCGTCCCGGGTCGGGGCGTGGCCGAACACCTTGGCGAACGCCGTCACGTACTCCGGGTTGCCCCGCAGCCGCAGGACGGCCTCCTCCCACGGGTCGTGCCGGCCGCCGAACATCTCCTTGTTGTTCCCGACCGGCCCCTGGGACTGGTCCTCCAGGGTGACCGCCCGGCCGTCCCAGAACTGGATCGGGTTGTACGCGGCGTTCACCACCGTCGGCGAGTTGATCCCGCCGACCGCCCCGCCGATGCCGGCCGACGCCTTCCGCTGGTCGCTGTACCCCTTGGCCGGGTGGTGGCAGCTCGCGCAGGCCACCTCGCCGCTGGTGGACAGGAGCGGGTCGAAGTAGAGCCTCTTGCCGAGGTTCCACTTGGCCAGGGTCAGCGGGTTCTCGGCCGGGACCGGCGGGGCGGTGGTCAGCCCGAGCGGGACCTTGACCTTGACCACCCGGCGGGTGGCGGCCTCGCCGGTGGCCGGGTCGACCGCCGGTTCCGTCCCGTCGGTGAAGTACGCCTTCAGCCCGGCCCACTCGGGCGAGTTCCGGGTGACGAAGACGAGCGGCACCTGGTCCTTGAACGGGATCATCAGGTCGTCGTTCGGGAGCAGGTAGTCGGCCGGCTCGGTCAGCCCGGCGAGGTTCGGCTTGGTCGGCGGGTTGGCCGCGGCCGGGCCGGCCGTCACGGCCGCGAACAGGGCGGCGCAGCACAGGCGGTACATGGGGAGGGTCCTCTTCGGCCGGGGAGGGGCTGCCAGGTGGGTATACCCATCGTTAGACGGGCCGGACCGGTGCGTCAACCGGCCGGGCATCGGGGCCGCCGCGGGGAGGGATAGCGGGAGCCGATCGGAACTCGGAGGAAAAGGCAGGGCACGCGGATGACGCGGATTTCAGCGCGGAAAGACGCGGATCAGACCAGAACACGGGTTGAAATCAATCCCCTGTTTTCAATCCGCGTCCATCCGCGCTGAAATCCGCGTCATCCGCGTGCCGTTTTCCATGTTCAATACCTCAGCTCTAACCCGGCGTTGAACCCCTGGGCCCACACGTCCGTCCCGCCGCCGCGGGGGACCGGCCCGAGGGCGAACGCCTCCGGGGCACGCCGGACCCGGCTCCAGTACACCCAGTCGTACCCGACGGTGAACCGCAGGTGGTCGCGCGGCTGCCAGCCGAACTTCACCCCGGCCTCCGGCACCACCGCGAAGTAGTCGGAATGACTGCCGCCGCCGACCGCCGCCCCGACCGGGACCAGGAACGGGCCGCCCACGGCCGTGCGGGTCAGGCTGCCGTCCAGCTCGCTGTCGGTCACGCCGAGGGCGACCAACAGCCGGGCCTGGGCGGTCAGCGCCCCCCACCGCCCGGACGCCCCGAGGCCGACCTGCCCGCCGTAGAAGTTGTTCCGGGTGCGGACGCTCTCCTCCCCGAACGCCCGGACGCCCGGGACCACCGAGTTCGGGTCGGAGGTCAGGGCGAACCGCCGGTCGAGCCGGTCGCCGAGGTACAGGTACCGGAACCCGCCGATGGCGTCGAACCGGCACGTCCCGGAGTCGCACAGCCGGCGTTGCAGGTTCGCGTCGACCCCGAAGAAGTCGGTCTGGACGGAGGCGTCGGCCACCCCGGCGGTCAGGCCCGGGTAGCCGACGTAGAGCGGGAACGTCCCGCCGCCGGGAAGGGCCTGTGGCAGGGCCAGGACGGCTTGGCCGAACGACGCCGCCGACCGGCCCTCGCTCTCGGACCCGATGAAGAAGAACCGGGCGAAGATCGCCTCGCGGGCGGATTCGTCCCGGTACAGCCCGGCTTCGAGCCGGAACCCGGGGCGGAACTCGTCGAGCTGCCCGCCCCGGCCGAACAGGATGTCCGTGGTCGGCCGGCCGAGGGCGCCGGCGACGCCCGGGGCGGCGGAGGCCGGGCCGGAGGTCAACAGCGGCGGGACGGAGACGCTGCGGGTGGCCCAGAACAGGAACTCCAGCCCGACCCAGCCGCGCGACTCGCCGCAGGCGGGCGGGTACGCGGGCGGGCAGTGGTCCGGGGCGTGGTCCTTGCCGAGCAGGTGCCGCTCGGGGTGGCTGGTGCGGATCGAGCCCCCGTCGCCCCAGCCGGTCGGGATCACGTCGAACAGTTGGTGGCCGTGCTTGGTCGTCCCGGCCGGGGTGATGACCGGGGCGGCCAGCGGCCCGCCGGCCGGTACGGTGGCCCCCGGGCCGGGCGGGAGCGGGGTGGCCAGGACCGACTTCGGCAGGTCGCCGGCGACGGCCGGGCCGGCGAGGGCGGCCCACGCCAGCCCGGCCGGGAGGAGGGTTTTCCAGGTCACGACGGTTCCCCGTGAGGCGGACCGCCCCGGGGCCGCCGCAAGGGCGGCAAAGCCGGCAAGGCGGGTAAGTCCGACGGGGGTTGAAATCGGCAGCCGCGGCAGGCCCGATCAGCCCGGGACAACCGGCCCGGCCGGGAAGGGGGTGAAGCTGGGTAAGCCCGTTCCCGGGCGCGGGTCGGTCCGGACTGGGCGATTCCCCGGCCGGCCCCTACACCTTGCGCGACGGTCACAGGCCGTCGCCCCAGTCACGGAGGTTCCGCCGATGGTCCGCCTGTTCGCCGGGTCGCTCTTCGCCGCGGCCGCGGTGGCCCTGTCCGCCCCGGCCGACGACAAGAAGGACGAGAAGAAGGACAAGCCGGCCCTGTCCGGGACGTGGACCCGGGAGGCCGGCGGGCTCGACCTGAAGTTCGAGTTCGCCAAGGACAAGGAGGAGGTCAAGGTGACGGCCCTGGCCGGGGACAACGGGGCCGTCGTGACCTGCAAGTACGCCGTCAAGGACGGGCGGGTGACGCTGACGGTGAAGGAGGTGGAGGAGAAGGGGGAGTTCCCGCAGAAGCCGCCGGTGGGGTTCGAGATGAAGTTCAAGTGGACGGTCAAGGGCGACACCGCCACCCTGGACGACCTGGAGGGGCTGGACGACGCCAAGCCGGTCCTGGAGGGGGAGTACCAGAAGAAGAAGGCGAAAGATTAGGGATGAAGACCGGCCCGCTGATGACGCAGATTTCAGCGCAGGTGGACGCGGATCGATCCAGTCCGAAGAATGATTTCAATCCGAGATTCTTCTGATCCGCGTCCTCGCTGCGTCCTCAAATCTGCGTCATCAGCGGGCCGGTCTTGACTTCACGGCTTCACCGTTACCGTCTCCTTCTTCCCGCCGCGGAGGACGACCACCTCGATGACCGTCCCGGGCTTCTTCCCGACCAGGGCGGCCATGTACCCCTCGACCGTCCCGACCGGCACCCCGTCGATGGCGGCGATCACGTCCCCGTCCAGGAGGCCGGCCTTGTCGGCCGCCCCGCCGGGGGTGACGCCCTCGACCCGCATCCCGTCCCCGCCCTGGTACGTGTAGTCCGGCTTGACCCCGAGCCGGACCCCCTGGGCCACCCGCGGCCGGGGCTGCTCCTCCCTCACCTCCTGGTACTTCGGCCGGCTGACCGTGGCGGCCAGGTCGGCCGCCAGGTCCTCGGACAGGTGGACGACCGTGAGCATCCCCGGCCGGTCGATCTTGTCCGGGGTGTCGGACGGGCGGTGGTAGTCGCTGTGGAAGTCGGTGAACAGGAACAGGACCGGCAC
>JAIEQN010000047.1 GCA_019747685.1 Gemmataceae bacterium | reverse complement strand
GACGGCCGACGACCCGCCGGCGGCGACGGCCGAGAAGCCGGTGGCCGGCAAGCCGGCCGACGCCGCCACACGGATGCGGGTGGCGAACAACCTGAAGCAAATCCTGATCGCCATCCACGCCTACCACGACGCCAACAATCGGTTCCCGGCCGACATCGTCGGCAAGGACGGCAAGCCGCTCCTGTCCTGGCGGGTGGCCATCCTGCCGTACATCGAGCAGGACGCCGTCTACCGGGCGTTCAAGCTCGACGAGCCGTGGGACTCGGAGAACAACAAGCAGCTGATCCGGCAGATGCCGCAGCAGTACCGGCTGCCGGGCCAGCCGCGGGACGACACCAAGACCTACTACCAGGGGCTGGCCGGGCCGGGGACGCTGTTCGAGGCCCGGAAGAAGATCACCCTGGCGTCGGTCACCGACGGGACGAGCAACACCCTGGCGGTGGTGGTGGCCGGCGACCCGGTCGAGTGGGCCAAGCCGGCCGACATCCCGTTCGACCCGAAGGCGGTGAAGGTGCCGGCCTCGCCGTACGCGAACGTGCTGCTGGCCGCGATCGCGGACGGGTCGGTCCGGACGATGGGGACGAAGATCACCCCGGGCCTGTTCAGCAAGCTGGCCGTCCGGGACGACGGGGAGGTGATCGACCCGAACGAGTTCCCCAAGCCGGAGGCCCGGGCCACGACGAAGGAGGACCGGGAGTACGCGGCCAAGCTGGCCGCCCGGAACCAGGAGCTGGCCGCCGAGATCGGGCGGCTGCTGGAGGAGCGGAAGAAGGTGCTGGCCGAGGCCGTCCGGCAGAAGGCCGGCCCGGGGGCCGACATCGAGGCCCTGGTGGCCGCGCAGGACGGGCTGGAGCGGATGATCGAGCAGTTGAAGGAGGAGAACGAGCGGCTGAAGGAGGGCGGGGAGGGCAGGCGGCCGACCCCGCAGTCGCCGACCCCGGCGAAGCCGATCATCAAGAGGTGATTCGGTCGGGTGTCGGATGGCCCGGGGTACAACCCCGGGTGGTGTTACCCAACCCCGGGCCCGTTGAGACCCGCCTACACCTCGCCGCCGGACTTCTCGGCGTCGTCCAGCCGCTTCTTCTGCTCCGGCGTCTCCTCGTACCGGTACTGCTTCTTGATGATCCCCAGGACCGACTCCTCGGCCTTCCGCCCGGCCTCCCGCCGGAACTCCCCGGTCACCACCTCCTTCAGCCCGCCCCGGCCGCCGCCGGCGGCGGCCGGGAAGAACATCGCCGCCCGGTACTCCTCCGGGCTCCGCTCCCGCCGGTCGGCCACCACCGCCACGTAATAGGTGTCCTTCGGGGCGTCCGGCAGCACCACCGCCGTCTTCACCGGGTCGGTCCGCTTCTCCAGCAGGGCCTTTTCCAGCTCCGCGGTCGGGTACAGCAGGTCGGCCGTCGGGGCGAGCTGGAACCGGCGGAGCGGCCCGCCCTGGCCGAGCATCGACAGGTCCGGGCCGACCTGGAGCGGGGACACGTCCCGCACCTGGAACAGCTTCACCCGGTCCTTCGCCTTCGGGTCGGCCGCCTTCGCCTGCAACTCGGCCTGGAGGTCCCGCAGCCGCTGGCGGATGACGTCGGCCGACGCCCCGGCCGGCAGGGCCTGGACGGCGGCCGCCACCCGGTCGGCCTCGGCCTTGGCCAGGTCCCGGGCCTTCCGCCGCTTCCACGCCGCGGCCACGTCGGCCCGGGCCTCCTCGAACGACCGACCCCGGGCCGGCCGCTCCTCGGTCCGCCAGGCCACGAACATCGGGTCGCCCTTGAGTCCGCTGCCCGGCTGCTCCGGGTACAGCTCCGGCTGGTACGTCCCGGCCGCCGGGGCGGTGGTCAGGGACATGCCGCCCGGGGCCAGCCGCTCGGTATAGAAGAACTTCCGGCCGAACGCCACCGGCAGGCTGCCGTGCGGGTTGAACAGCCCCGGCTTGTCGATCACCGCCTTGAGCGGGGCCAGCCCGGGGTCGTCCGCGATCGTCCACTCGCTCTGGAAGTCGGCCGACGCCCCGGCCTTGAGGCCCCGCTCCTTGACGAACTCGGCGATGTACGCCTTGGCCGGCCCCTTGTCCTTGGCCTTGCCGTTGTCGGTCAGCTTGGCCACCTCGTCCCGGAGCTTCTTGAGGTCGGCCAGGGCCAGCTCCCGGGCCTTCGCCTCGACCAGCCCCTTGAGCAGCTCCGGCTTGACCGCGGCCAGCGGCAGCGGGTCCGGCAGGGCGGCCCGGAATTCGGCCTCCGCCCCGACCAGCTGGGGCAAGAGGCCCGGCCCCGGCACCCCGGCCAGGACCAGGGGCAGACCGGCCCGGACCCGGGCCCGCTGCTCGGCGGCGACGGCCGCGGTGTACGCCAGCCCGGTGGTGGCGAGCGGGTTGCCCAAGCCGCCGGCGGCCGCCGCCAGGGTCTTCGGCTGGACGACGCTGGTGTCCAACAGGTCCATCGCGGTGACCGGGCCGATCCCGCTCCAGTTGTACCGGGTCATCGACCGGTGCCGGTCGGCCACCTCCGACTGGTACTTGGCCTGGACCAGGGGCTCGGTCAGGGCGGCCGGGGCGGCGGTCGTCAGCAGCCACTCGGCCCCGGGGGTCGGGACGGTCAGCCCCCAGATGACCGGCGAGGTGCCGTACTTCTCGGCCGCCTCCACCGCCGCCCGGGCCTTGGCCTGGTAGTACGGCTCCTCCCCGGTGGCCGACACCCACTCGACCTTCACCTTCCGCGGCTCCCGGAACCCGGGCTCCTCCTTGGCCGGGTCCGGCTCGGCGTCCTTGCGGTCGTCGAAGAGCCGCCGCAGCTCGTCCTCGGTCGGCTGGCCGGGGACGGCCCCGGCCAGGGCCGCGGCCGGGACGGCCAGCACCTCGTACAGGGTCGGGCTGGTCTTGTCCCGGTAGAACTCGAACACCTCGAACGGGGGGGCGAACAGGGGGGCCGAGGCCAGGGTCCGGTCGGCCCGGCCGAGGTCCGGGCCGAGCAGGGCGGTCCGGGCGGTCCGGACCCGGAACTCGGCCGCCAGGGCGTCCTGGCACGCCTCCAGGCTGAACCCGGGCATCTCCCGGCGGAGGGCCTGGACGATCTCGGCGTCGTTGCGGAACTGGCCGCGGAACTCCTGGTCGATCAGGGCCCGGACCTCGTCGGCCGAGTAGCTCACCCCCAGGTCCTGGGCCTTCTTGTCCCAGAGCATGAACTCGACCGCGTCCCGGCCGGTCCGGTTCGGCACCCCGAAGTAGTTGCCGGCCCGCCGGGCCCGCTCCAGCGAGACGTAGGCCCCGGCCATGGCGTCGAGGATGTCGGCCGCCTCCTTGTCCGCCGGCTTGGCGTTCGGGGCCGACCGGATCAGCCCGGGCAGGACCAACAGCCACTGGTCCGGGTTCGGGTTCTCCAGGACCGACCGGTACAGGGTGGCGAACTCCGGGCTGCCCTGGGCGGCCGCCTCCCGCAGGGCCCGCCGCAGCCCCCCGATCCCCTCGACCGCGGCCGCCTCCATGAACCGGCTGGCCATCACCCGCTGGCGGCGGAGGGCCGCCACGTCCCGGGTGGAGACCCGGGACCCGTCGATCGAGCAGACGGCTTCGCCCTTGCGGCCCTTACTGCCGAGCCACTCGGGGAACCAGTTGAAGAAGTCGGCCTTGCCCGCCATCCCGCTGGACAGGACGAACATGAACATGATGAGCACGGTCATGACGGCGAAGATCGCCCGCTGGTTCCGCCGGAAAATGTTGAACGGGTTGTAGGCCATTGCCGGTCCTCGGTTTACGGCGGCGGTCGGGCGGCGGCCGGCCGGCCCGGGGGTTGACGGCCGGCGTATCGCTGTACTAAGGCTGATGGGCAATTCGCCCCACAAGCCTCCGATTGTACCGATTCTACCGCCCCGAACAACCGGAGCGAGTGGGGCGCGGGGGCCTGGAGGTTCGGCCCGGGTTGCGACGCCGAACCCAACCCCGCCGCCCGGCCCTCGAAGGGGGGTGGCGGACCGCCCACCGACCTGCCGCCCGGGTTGCCGCCCGGGGTAGAATCGCTTCCGCCCGACGAACCGACGGAGTAGCCGCTGGTGCCGACGCCACGCAAGAAGCCGGCGAGCCAAACCTCGACCGCCCCGAAGAAGACCACCCGCCGCAAGACGGCCGCCGACGCCCCGGCCAACGGGGTCGAGCCGGC
>JAIEQN010000772.1 GCA_019747685.1 Gemmataceae bacterium | reverse complement strand
GGCGGCGACCCGCCCCGCGTTTTTTTTGTTGGGGGGTGCGGCTCCCCCTCTCCCGGGCCCCCCCACCCTACGTCCGGGGCCGCCGACGCGCCCCGCCCACCAACCCGCCCCCCATGCCCGAACTCCCCGACGACATCAAGGCCCACCTGGCGCTGGCCCTGGTGCCGGGGCTGGGGCCGAAGACGACGGCCGCCCTCCTGGCCGCGTTCGGGTCGCCGGCCGCCGCCCGGACGGCCACCGCCGCCCAACTCCGCGACCTGCCGCACGTCGGCGAGAAGACCGCCGCCGACCTGGCCGCCGGGCTGCGGGCGGTCGACCTCGGGCCGGAGCTGGAGCTGCTGGACCGGTTCGGGGTGCGGCCGGTGCCGCTCGGGTATCCCGGCTACCCGCCGCCGCTGACCGGGCTGGGGGACCCGCCGCCGTTGCTCTACCTCCGGGGCGAATGGACCGAGGCCGACCTGACCGCCGTCGGGGTGGTCGGGACGCGGCGGTGGACGCCCTACGGCCGGCGGATGGCCGAGCAGATCGGCCGGGGGCTGGTCCGGGCCGGCGTCACCGTCGTCTCCGGGCTGGCCCAGGGCATCGACGGGTTCGCCCACCGGGCGGCCCTGGACGCCGGCGGCCGGACCATCGCCTGCCTGGCCGGCGGGCTGTCGGCCATCTTCCCGCCCCAGCACGCCGGGCTGGCCGACGAGGTGGCCGCCCGGGGGGCGCTGGTGAGCGAGTACCCGATGGTCCGGCCGGAGCCGCTGCGGGGGAACTTCCACGCCCGCAACCGGATCATCAGCGGGCTGAGCCGGGGCGTGGTGGTGGTCGAGGCGGACCTGCGGAGCGGGGCGCTGATTACCGCCCGGCACGCCCTGGAGCAGGGGCGGGAGGTGTTCGCCGTCCCGGGGCCGGCGGACGCCCCGTCCAGCGCCGGCTGCCTGCAACTGATCCGCGACGGGGCCACGCTGGTCCGCTCGGCCGACGACATCCTGGACGACCTGAAGGGCATCTCGACGGCGGACTACGGGCCGGCGCGGAAGGACCCCTCCCCCGGCCCCTCCCCTCCGAGGGGAGGGGAGACGAACCGGCGGGGCGAACCGATCCGGGAGTTGTTCACCCCACCCCCCGCGGGGGAGGGGCCGGGGGGAGGGGCCGCCCCTTCCACCCCCCCTCCCCCCGGGGGAGGGGGCCGCGGGGAGGTGCCTTCCCCACCGCCCCCGAACCTCGACCCCGCCCAACAGAAGGTGTGGGACCTGCTGGCCACCCGCCGGCAGGCGGACGAACTGGCCCGGGAGAGCGGGCTGCCGCCGGGCGAGCTGTTCCTGGTGCTGATGCAGCTCCAGCAGAAGCGGCTCGTCCGCCAACTCCCGGGCAACAGCTACGAACGCGCCTGATCCGGGGACGAGTCGGCCGGGGCACGATCTCTGTAGGGTGGGCCGGACCGGCCTCGCAGAGGCCGGGAGGCCCACGGTGTGGCGACCGCGTGGGCCGGACCCGTTCTTGCGGAACGGGTCCGGCCCACCCTACGGGAGCGGCCGATCCGCCGGCCCCGATGGCCCGGAGCGACCCGTGACCGACCGCGAGGCCCTGTACCGGGCGATCCTGGACAGCCCGGACGACGACACCCCGCGGCTGGTCTACGCCGACTGGCTGGACGACCACGGCGACCCAGAATACGCCCGGTTCATCCGCGCCCAGGTCGAACTGGCCCGGGTCCCGGAGTGGGACCCGCTCTACATCCGCACCTGGGAGCACGACCGGGAGGCGTTCGTCGGGTCGGCGTTCCGGGGCCGGTTCCCGCGGGCCGTGACCCGGGGCCCGCACGGGGCCCTCTACGAGTTCCGCCGCGGGTTCCCGTGGGAGGTCCACGTGCCTACCCCGGCACGGTTCGCCGAGGAGGCCACAACGCTCCTCGCCGCCGCCCCGGTCCAGGCGGTCGTCGTCGGCAACTCGCCCGGCCCGCCGGACCTCGGCCCGCTGGCCGACAGCCCCCACTTAACCCGGGTCCGCCGGCTCGTCTGCTCGACCGCCCCGGTGTCAGCCGAGGGGGTCCGACTGCTCGCCGGGTCGCCCCACGCGGCCGGGCTCACCTTCCTGGGGTTCGGTTACCGGGGGATTACCGCCGCCGGGGCCTGCGAGCTGTTCCGGTCGCGGCTGCTGTCCCGCCTCACCCACCTCCGGCTGGAGGTCGCCGCGGACGCGGGCTCGTCGCCCGCGGCCGCCATTGCAGCGGCCGGCGGCCCGCACCGGCTCCGGGGCCTCTACCTCACCCCGGGCGACGACATCACCGAGGACTTGACCGGGGCGCTCGCCGCCCCGCTCCTGCGGGGGCTGGTGGAGCTGGAGTTGTGCGCCTTCCTCCTCGGCCCGGGCGGGTACGCCGCCCTTGCCGCCTCGCCGGCGGCCCCGACCCTGGAGAGCCTGACCCTGATCGGGACCGCCCCGGGGGTGCCGGGGGTCCGGACCCTGGCCGGGGCGCCGACCCTGGCCAACCTGCGGCGGCTGAACCTCCGGTCGAACAACCTCGGCCCGGGCGCGGCCAGGGCCCTCGCCCGGAGTCGGCACCTCTCGCACCTGGTCGACCTGGACCTGCACGGGAACCCGCTCGGGGACTCGGGGGCGGTCGCCCTGGCGGACTCGCCGTATCTGCGGAACTTGGTCCGGCTCGACCTCGGGTGGGCCAAGGTCGGGGACCGCGGCGCCCTCGCCCTGCTCGACTCCCCGGTCACGGCGAACCTGGTCCGGCTCGACCTGTACCAAGCGTCGAATGTCAACCGGATATCGGACGACGTGCGGAAGCGGCTGAGGGACCGGTTCGGGAACCGGGTCCATGTCTGACCGGGCCGGCCGCTACCGACCTCGCCGGCCGGCGCGGGATGTGCTACTATTCACAAGTATAGTATCGCCGCCGGGGCGGTACGGCTCCGCCGCGGGTGTCGGGTCATGACCACTTCCGCCCTACTTCTTAAGCCGATCGTCCTCGGGTTATTCGCGGCCGCGGGGGTCGTCCTCCCGGTCCGGCCGGCCGCCGGGGCGAGCAGTGCCGGGTACGGTCATGCAGCTCGGCCGACGGAAGTCGCGACCTTGCGTCGGGTTGAGTCCGGCAGCCGGGCCGGGCATGACACCACGGCAATGCCCTCGGTCGCGCCGAAGCCTGGGTTTTCCAGGCATCCCGCCCGAAACCCGGGGACGCAAAAAAGGGGGGGGAGGGGGGGTCATGTCGGCCGAACGACGCCGAATCGCCCGACCACCGAGCTAGGCAACGGGTTGGGTCGCGCGGTAGGCTCGGTCCCCATGACCGACCATGACGCCCTGCTGCGGGCGGTGTGCGACGCCCCGGACGACGACACCCCCCGGCTGGTCTTCGCCGACCTGCTGGAGGACCGGGGCGACCACCTGCGGGCCCACTTCGTCCGCACCCAGGTGGAGCTGGCCCGGGTCCCGGAGTACGACCCGTTGTGGGCCAAGTGCCGGCAGTTCGACCCGGCCGTGTTCCTCGGCTGGGGGATGGCCCACACCCTGCCGCAGCCCTTGCCGACCGGGTTCTCGTGGCGGGCCCACAAGTTCCGGCGGGGGTTCGCCTGGCTGGCCCAGGCCCTGACGACCGAGGCGGTGGCGGCCCGGGCCGGCGGGCTGTTCGACCGGGCCCCGGTCCAGGCCCTGAGCTTCGACGACCAGTCCCCGAACCTGGCGGCCCTGGCCGACACGCCCCACCTGGCCCGGCTGCGGCGGCTGGAGTTCACGTTCACCCGGTTGGACGCCGAGGACCTGGCCCCGCTGCTCGGCTCGGCCCATGCCGGGGGCCTGGCGGAGCTGGTCTTCGAGCGGGACGCGATCACCCCGGACGGGCTGGCGGCGCTGGCCGGGTCCGGGCTGTTCGGCCGGCTGGAGGGGCTGGAGCTGTCGCACAACGCCCCGCGGCTGTCGCCGGTGCTGTTGGTCGACGCCCTGGGGGCGGCCGCCGACCCGCGGCTGCGGAAGCTCGGGCTGGCGTTCGCCGGGCTCCCGGCCCCGGACGCGGCGACGCTGTTCGCGCTCCCCGTCGTCCGGGGGCTGGACCACCTGGACCTGTCGAACAACCCGCTCGGGCCGGACGGGGTGGCGGCCCTGGCCGAGGCCCGGGGGGTCCGCGGGGTGTCGGTGCTGAAGCTCGG
>JAIEQN010000858.1 GCA_019747685.1 Gemmataceae bacterium | reverse complement strand
TGGCCGGGACGGCGGCCGCCCCGGCGACCGACGACCCGGAGGGCTGGCGGCTGGCCGCGGACGCCCACCGCGGCCTCGGAAGCTTCTATTTCGCCGGCGGACAGTGGGCCGACGCCGAGCGCCACAATCGCGAGGCGCTGGCCGCCGCCGTCCGCCACCGCGACGCCGACCCGACACAGCCCGAGCTTCGGTATCGGGCGGCGTTGATCCGGGCGAGCCTGGAGGCCGCCTTGGGCGCGCAGAACCGGCTCGACGAGTCGGAGGCGGAAGGTCGGACCCAGATGGCCGAACTCCAACAACTCGTCGACGAGTTCCCGCGGCGAACCGCCTACCTCATCCTGCTCGCCGAGGGTTTACACAACCGGGCAATCCACTCCCAACGTCGGGGTCGTGTGGAACAGGCCGAGCGGGAGGTCCGCCGGTCGATCGAGCTAACCCGCGAGTGGCTCGTCGCCGCTCCGAACGGGGTGGCGGGGTCGAAGAACCTGGCCAACGCGCTCGCCGTCCGGGCCAACTTGTTGGAGACCATGGAGCGGCTCCCCGAGGCCGAGTCCGTCCGTCGGGAGGCGATCGCGACCTGGGCAAAGCTGGCCGACGACTGGGCGTCCGTCCCCGAATACCGCCGGCGGCTCGCCGAGTGCTACTTCGACCAGGCCAGGGGTTTGGGGCTCCAGGGCCGGCTCCCCGAGGCGGCCGAGCAGGGCCGCCGGTCCGTGGCCGCCGCCCGGCAGCTCGCCGCCGAATTCCCCGGCGACTTGACGACCGGCCTGTTCCTCGCCCGCGGCCAGTACGATCTGTCCCGGGCCGAACGCCGGACGAGGAACTGGGCCGCAGCCGTGGCGGCGGCGCGGGGCGCCCTGGCGGAAACGGACCGGCTCGTGGCGGTTCACGGCCCGCACCTCGACACCGCGTGGGTGCGGGCGAACGCGCTGGGTGTGCTCGCGTTCCTACTGGAGGACCGGGTGAGTCACCAGGAGGCGGTCGCACACGCCCGCGAGGCAGTCGACCTGCGGGTGCAGGTGGACCGGGATCGGCCGACCCCGGACCACCGCAGTGAACTCTGCAACTCCCGGCGCGAGCTGGCCGGATTCCTGGCCTCCTTGGGCAAGGTCGACGAGGCCGAGAGCCAGCTCCGGGCGGCGATTGAGGAGTCCGCGAACCTGCCCCCGGCCGCCCGCGACGAGTTCTGGGCGGCCACCGTCTTCGAGCTCACCAAGGTCGTGAGCCGGGCCGGGCGGTGGGGCGAGGCGGAACGATGGGCCGGCCAGGCCGTGGACGAATTCACCCGCCGCCACAACCAGCACCCGGACAACGACCAGTGGCGGCAGGCATGCGTCCAGTCCCACTGGCACCGGGGGACGGCCCGGGACCGGCTCGGCCGGTACGCCGAGGCAGCGGCCGACTGGGGGACGGCCGCCGACCTGGCCGATGCCCAAATGGATAAGGCATTCTACCGGGCGCACCGCGGGGCGTCGGTGGCCCGGTCGGGGGACGCCGCCGGCGCGGCCCCGGAGCTGGCGGCCGCCATCCGGCTGGCCGAGGCCGCCCTGAAGGCGGACGAGTCGTCGGGCATCCTGTTCTACGACGCCGCGGCCGTGTACGCCCTGGCGGCCGTCGGGGCGGCCGACCCGGCAGCGGCCGACCGGTATGCGGCCGAAGCCGTCCGGCTGCTCGGCCGGGCGGCCGGGGTGGGCTACCTGAATGACCCGGCTCAGGTGCGGACGATGCGGGCGGCCGACGAGTACGTCGCCCTGCACCCCCGGGCCGACTTCCGCGCACTACTCCGCACCCTGCCCGGCGGCCTGGATACGGCCCCGCCGCCGCGGGAGCGACGTTGACCGACCCCGGCCGGCGGCCGCGTCCCGGCCGCCGACCTTACCCCAGGTGGAGATGCCCATGCGCCCCTGTCCCGCCTTCCTCGCCCGGGCCGCCGTGTGCGCCGGGCTGGCCGTCCTGACCCCGACTCCGGCCACCGCCGGCCCGATCCTGGACTACCGGTACACCGGCGAGGTGATCGACGTGTACGACCCGTTCGGGGTGTTCGCCGGAGTCTCGGTGGGCGACCCGGTCGCCGGGTCCATCCGGCTCTCGCCGCCGGTCCCCTCGCCAATCGACCTCGGGTACGAAGCTGCGTACCTCTTCCCGGTCCCCGGCGGCGGGAACGAGCTGTCCGCCGCCGGCCCACTCGACTTCGAGGCGTCGGGCCTATTCCTCGCCGGGGTGTCCAACCCGGCCGAGACCGGGTACGCCGGGCTGAGATTCCTTTTCGACATCGACCCGTCGACCGGGGGGCTGCCGCCCGGGTACACCCTGTCCTTCCCGTTCTCCCAAGTCGACCTGTTATCCACCGACCTCTCGACCTCGACGTATCCGGACCTGCCGTCCGCCCTCCTCCCGCTGGCGGCCTACGACGCGTTTACCCTCGGGGACCTGTATGTGGACATTTTGGACGCCAACGGGGACTACGTGGACTCGGCGTACGTCATCTACCGTGTGACCGGCCTAACGGCCGTGGTGCCGGAGCCGGCGAGCCTGGCCCTGTTCGGGCTGGGGGCGGCCGGGCTGGTCGGCCGGCGGCTCCGGCGGGCGGCCCCGTCGGCCGGGTAAGTTGAGGGCGTCGATCGTTCGGCCGATGGTCGGTCCGACCGGATTCATTGGTTCGGCCGCAGGGTGTGCGTGTCGCCGAACCAAACCAATGAGAGCCGCCGGCGGGGAAGGACGCTAGCCTGACCGTCCCCGGGCCGCACGGGGACCCGCCCGGGGGCGACCGATGGCCGACCTGACCCGGCTCCTCGACGCGGCCGCGGCCGGCGACCCACGGGCCGCCGCCGACCTCCTCCCGCTGGTGTACGCCGAACTCCGCCGGCTCGCCGCCGCCCGGCTGGCGGCCGAGCCGGCCGGCCACACCCTCGACCCCACCGCCCTCGTCCACGAGGCCTACCTGCGGCTGGTCGGGGGCGACCGGTTCGACGGCCGCGGGCACTTCTTCGCGGCCGCCGCCGAGGCCATGCGCCGCATCCTGGTCGAGGCCGCCCGCCGCCGCCGGACGGCCAAGCGGGGCGGGGCCCGTCGCCGAGAAGACCTCGACCCGGACCGGCTCGTCGCCCCGGTTCCGGACGACGAGTTGCTGGCCCTTCACGACGCCCTGGATCGACTCGCCAAGCGGCACCCGGAGAAGGCCGAGCTGGTCAAGCTGCGGTACTTCGCCGGGCTGACCGCCGACCAGGCGGCGGCCGCCCTGGGCGTCTCCCCGAGCACCGCCGACCGGCACTGGCAGTACGCCCGGGCGTGGCTCCGCCGGGCCATGTCCGACGGGCCGCCGGACGCGGCCTCCGGTTGAGGGCGACGCCGGCCGGCCCGCCATCCCTCCCGCGCGGACCCCACGGCTTTCGCTAACTCCCACTCGACAAAAGACTTACGGCAAACTATACCCGACCTGGTGGTCTCCGGCCGAATGCGCCAATTCTTGTGTCCGCCCGGGCGTGTCCCTTGCGTTACCCAGATGAGGCCCGTCGCCCGGCCGTACCCCCGAGGACCGTCCATGCCCGCCGACCGCCCCGCCGACTGGCCCGCCGGACTCGCCCGGACCTGGCTCACCCGGTACAACCGGTTCGCCTTCCTCGTCCTGGCCACCCGGGAAACGTCCCGCCGCGGCTGGCCGGCCGGGTGCCTACGAGACCTGGTGACGGCGGCCGCCGAGGAGGTGGTGGCGGCGGCCGACCAGCTCCGGGCGCTCGGCTACGCCCCGCAGGCGGCGTTCGCCGGGGACGAGCGAACGCTGTGGGAGCAGACGGCCCGGTACATGGCCGCCCTGCCCGTTCGGGCGGCCGCGGCCGCGGCCGCGGCCGACGCCCGGCCGGAGAACCTGCTCGAAGACTTGGCCCGGGCCGGGGCCGCCTGGGACCGGTTCCGGGCGTTCGCCGCCGGGCTACCGGACGACGCCTTCGCCGGCCTCACTGCCCTCCGCCCCGGGGCCTTCCGGCCGGACGGTCTGCTGGCCCTGCTGGGCCACCGTGTCCCACCCCCGACCGCCGGCCAGCCGGTCGGCCAGCCGCTCGGCGAGGACCCGGACGAGCCGGCCGTCCTCCCCGCCGGCCGACCCCGGCGGGCGGGCCGCCCGGACCCAGGCG
>JAIEQN010000456.1 GCA_019747685.1 Gemmataceae bacterium | reverse complement strand
CGCCGTTGGCCAGGTAGTTGGTGATGGCCGTCGCCCGGAACGTGTGGCAGCCGATGGCCGTCGCGATCCCGGCGTCCGTCTGCCGCCGCTGGACCATCCGGTAGGCGTCCCGCCGGGTCAGCGGGCGGCCGGTCAGCCGCCCCGTCCGCCCGTCCGCCGCCCGGAACAGCGGCCCCTTCCGGTCCCCGCCGATCCCGGCCGCCCGGATGTAGGCGTCGAGGTACTCCTCGAGCCGGTGGTGGCAGGGTAGGTCGTGCAGCTTCCCGCCCTTCTCGCGGAGCCGGACCCACCACCGCTTCCCCTGCGGGTAGTAGTCCTCGACCCGCATCCCGACCGCCGCCCCGGCCCGGGCGAAGGCGTAGAGCATGACCCCGATGACCGCCCGGTCCCTTAAGCCCACGACGGTCGCGGCGTCGGCGGCGGCCAGCAGCCGGCGGGCCTCGCCCCCGTCCAGGACCGGGGTCTTCCCCTTCTTGGCCGAGTGGCTCGGGCCCCGGACCGCCGCGGCCGGGTTCGTCTCGACGACCCGGCCGACGACGAGGCAGTCGAGCAGCTTCCGGCCGGCCGCGGGGTGCTGCCTGGCGGTCGGCGCCGACCGGGTCCGGGTGAGCCGCTCGGCGTAGGCCGCGACGTGGACCGGGCGGACGGCGTCCAGGCCGAGGCCGGTCGCCTCCGCCCACCGGAAGAACGCCCGCACCGCCCGGAGGTAGGCCGCCCGGGTGTTCTCGTTGCGGACGGCGGCGGTGAAGAACTCGACGAACTTCTCGCCGGCCCGCGGTCCGGCCCGGACGATGGCGGCCGGCAGCCGGTCGCCGCGCGGCGGCTCGGAAACGGCGTTCGTCTTCCTGACCGTCAGCTCCTCACCCACACCCGGCCCCCGCGTCGTCTGCTCCCTCGTCCTCCGCCACCCGGCGGAGCACCGCCTCGCGGGTCGGCTCCCACCGGTCGCCGTTCAGCCGGGCCGCGACCCGGAACTTGAGCCGCTGGTAGGCCTCCTGCGCCCGCTGGTCGTCACCGAGCACGTCCGCGGCCAGGGCGAGGGCGAGCTGGGCCGGCCCGCTGCCGGCGTAACCCCACTCCGGGCCGGTGGGGATCGGCTCACCGGGCTGCACACGAAGAGGGTGATGGGGCGGGGGTGGGGGCATACGTTACCGTCGACGTGACCGCGATGTTAGCACTGGCCGCCTGGTGCCGGCAACGCCTGGACGACCCGACCGGAGGAACCGCATGTCCGACACCGCACCCGCCACAGTCCCCCCCCGCGCCCGGCGACGCCCGCAGACCCGGTGAACCCGCCGGGTCCGGCACCCGCCCCGCCGTTGTGGGCCCACCTGCCGGCGGACAGGCAGCGGCAACTGAGCGACCTGCTCGGCCAACTCCTCGCCCGGCTCCACGCGGCACGTCGCGCCGGGGAGGCCGGCGATGAGTAGCCCCCTGCGACCCGCCTAGCTCAAGGCCTGGCACCTCGACCGCGCGGCTATCGTGTACGTCCGCCAGTCCACCCTCCAGCAGGTCAACGACCACCAGGAGTCCACCGCCCGCCAGTACGCCCTCGCCGGCCGGGCGGCGGAATTCGGCTGGCCGCCGGAGCGGGTGCAGGTCATCGACGACGACCTGGGCAAGAGCGGCCAGTCGGCCGAGGGCCGGCCCGGGTTCCAGCGGCTGCTCGCCGAGATCGCCCTGGACCGCGTCGGGCTGGTCCTCGGGCTGGAGGTCAGCCGGCTGGCCCGGTCGTGCAAGGACTGGCACCAGCCGCCGGAGGTGTGCGCCCGGTTCCGGGTGCTGCTGGCCGACGCCGACAGGCTGTACGACCCGACCGACTACAACGACCGGCTCCTGCTCGGGCTCGAGGGGACGATGAGCGAGGCCGAGCTGCACGTCCTGCGGGAGCGGCTGCACGAGGCCAAGCTGAACAAGGCCCGCCGCGGGGAGTTGCTCGGCCGCCCGCCGGCCGGGTACGTCCGGCTGCCGACCGGGGAGTGGGCGATCGACCCGGACGAGCAGGCGCGGGCGACGGTGATGCTGGTCTTCGACCAGTTCGACCGGCAGCCGTCGGCCCACGCCCTCCTTCGATACCTCGCCCGCCACGGGGTGCGGATGCCCGTCCGCCCGCACTGCGGCGCGACCCGGGGGCACCTGGAGTGGCGGCGGCCGAACCGGACCGCCCTACTGAACCTGCTCCGCCACCCGGCCCACGCCGGGGCCTACCGGTACGGGCACCGACAGGTGGACCCGCGGCGGAAGCGGGCCGGGCGGCCGCACAGCGGCCGCCGGCGGAATCCGCTGTCGGAGTGCCTGGCCGTGCTCCGGGACCGGGTGCCGGCGTACATCCCGTGGGACCGGTTCGAGGCCAACCAGGCGCGGCTCACCGCCAACCGGTCCGGCCCGGACACGCCCGGGGCGCCGCGGCCCGGGGCGGCGCTGCTGGGCGGGCTGATCCGGTGCGGCCGGTGCGGGCGGCGGATGCAGGTCCACTACGGCGGTGCCAAGAGCCGGCCGTGGTACGGGTGCACCCGGGGGATCACGACCTACGGCGAGCCGGTCTGCCAGAGCCTGTCCGCCGGGTGCCTCGACGCGCTGGTGGCCGAGCAGGTCCTCGCCGCGGTCGAGCCGGCCGCCCTGGAGGCGAGCCTGGCGGCGGTGGCCGGGGTCGAGCGGGAGCGGGGGGCCCTGGCGCGGCAGTGGGAGCTCCGCGCCGAGCGGGCCCGGTACGAGGCGGACCGGCAGTACCACGCCTGCGAGCCGGAGAACCGGCTGGTGGCCCGCGAGCTGGAGCGCCGGTGGGAGCAGGCGCTGGCGGACCGGCGGCGGTTGGACGACGGGAACGACCGGTGGCAGCGGGCGGCCCCGGTCCGGCCGACGGCCGCGGACGAGCGGGCGATCCGGTCGCTGGCCGCCGACCTGCCGGCGGTGTGGCACGCCCCGACGACCACTCCGGCCGACCGCCAGCGGATCGCCCGGCTGCTCTTGGAGTGGGTCGTCGTCACCGTGGACCGGGCCAGCGAGCGGGTGGCCGTCGAGGTGCACTGGCTGGGTGGGCTGGTCCGGTCGCACGTCATCGCTCGGCCGGTCACCCGATACGAGTGCCAGGCCGACTACCCCCGTCTCGTCGAGCGGCTGGGGGCGCTGTGCGGCGAGGGCCTCCGTGCGGCGGCCGCTACGGCCCGGCTGAACGCCGAGGGGGTTCCGCACGCCGCGGCGGACGAAGCGGCTCACGGCCCCGATCGTGACGCGGTTGATGGCGAAGGTCGGGCTGGCCCGGCGGTGCCGGTACGGGAGCACGGCCGGGCTGGGCCCGGACGAGTACCGGCCGATGGGCCTGGCCCGCCGGCTCGGGGTGTCGCGTGACACGGTGCGGCGGTGGGTTCGGTCGGGGTACGTGACGACCCGCCCGGACGAGGACGGCCACCACGTGATCTGGGCGGACGCGGCCGAACTCCGGCGGCTGCGGGCGCTCGACCGGGCGAACAAGGCGGTGGCCACGCCGTCACGGCTGGCGAGGCTGAGGACGCCACACCCGCGGCCGCGGAGGTAGACTGATCGAACCGGCCCGGCCAGCTACGCCGGGCCGCCCACTCCCACGAATCGAGGGCGTCATGGCGGGTTCATCGGCGAGTGGCCGCGGACGTCCGTCCTCGGCGGGAGTGGGTAGACCCGGCCGCGGTCGTCCTCGCCGGCGACGGTCGCCCCGCCCGGTGTGCGGACCCCGACGTACCGGACCGCCGGGCGGTCGGTGAGGCTCGCCCCGTCGGCCCCGGGGCGGGGGTGGTTGGGTCTGGTTAGCATGACAAACCCCGTTTCATTGCTTGGCTCTTTTCTCCTTGATGGTCCAGAGGTGGAGCTCGTCCTTGTACCCGTCCCGACTCGACACCCCGACCGTCCGGTCCGGCGGCCAGCCGGGGCCGAAGGTGAACCGGTGGGAGACGACCCAGGTGCCGGGCCGGAGCTGGGCCTCCAGGGTCGGTCGGAGCAGGGCGTTGAACTCGTCCCCCATGTACAGGAACACGACCGCCGCCGGCGAGTAGTCCCGGCCGGCCAAGGCGTCCCCCTCGACGACGGTGACCCGGTCGGCCGGCCCGGCGTCCGCCGCCCGGGCCCGGGCCGCCGCCGCCATCACGGGGTCGAG
>JAIEQN010000071.1 GCA_019747685.1 Gemmataceae bacterium | reverse complement strand
TGACGTACCTCGGGTTACTGCATCTGGTTCTCGGCTTCATCCGGCTGCCCAAGCAAAGAAACGTCAACACGCCCTAGGCCAGAACTTGGTGTTGCTCCGATCCGACGGTGCCCACGTTTACCCGCCGTTCTTGAGGCGGTGGGTCCGCGGTCCGGAGTGGTGGGAGCAGGTGGGTACCTACCTGAACGGCGGGGCCATCTTCGACAACCTGAAGTGCGCGGACATCCCCCGGTTCACACTCACGCTCCCGTCGCTGGGCGGGCAGCGGGCGATTGCCGGGGTGTTGGGGGCGCTGGACGACGAGATCGCGGCCAACCGGCGGCTGGCCCGGACGCTCGAAGCCCTCGGCCGGGCGGTGTTCCGGTCGTGGTTCGTGGACTTCGACTCGGTGACGGCCCGGGCCGCCGGCCGACGGCCGGTCGGGATGCCGGCGGCCGTGGCCGACCTCTTCCCGACCGCCTTCACCGACTCGCCGCTCGGCCCGATCCCGCAGAGCTGGCGGGTGGCGATTGTCGGCGAAACCTGCCGGTTGAAAATGGGCCAGTCGCCGCCGGGCTCGACGTACAACGAGGTTGGAGACGGCCTGCCCTTCTTCCAGGGCCGGGCCGACTTCACCGAGCGGTTCCCGATCCGGCGGGTGTACTGCACCGCTCCGACGCGGTTTGCCGATACCGGGGATACGCTGGTGAGCGTCCGGGCACCGGTCGGGGACATCAACGTCGCCGCCGAGCGATGCGCCGTCGGTCGTGGCCTGTCGGCGGTCCGGCACAAATCCGGGAGTGTGCCGTACACCTACTACATGATGGACTCGCTCCGGCCGACGTTCGACGAGTTCGAGGGCGACGGGACCTTCTTCGGGGCGATCAACAAGGCCGGGTTCGAGGCAATCAAGGTCATCGAGCCTCCCGACATCGTCCGGCAAGCGTTCGATCGGATAGCGTGTCCGGTGGCGGACCGGCTGGCCGCGGCCGAACGACTGTCCCGGACGCTGGCGGCCCTGCGGGGCGCGCTGTTACCGCGGCTGCTGTCGGGCGAGCGGCGGGTTCGGGCCGCCGGGCGGGTGGTTGGAACCCGACCTGTAGGGAAATGAAAAAGGAGGGGAAAGCTATTGGGTTGCCCGCAGGCGTCCCGCAGCCGAGCCTCCAATCACACTATCCGGCGGGGCCGGGCCAAAGTCAAGAGACCAGCGGAGCATCCGGACGCCCGCCATGCATAACGCCTTCAACGAAACCGCCTTCGAGGAGACCACCCTCGAACGGCTCAAGGGCATCGGCTACGACCACGCCTTCGGGCCCGACCTCGACCGGCCGGACAAGCGGGAGGTCGTCCTACCGGACCGGCTCCGGGCGTTCCTCGCCCGCCGCCACCCGGACCTGCCGCCGGCCTCGGTCGAGCTGGCCGTCGCCGCCTTCGCCAGGCCCGGCGGCCCCGACACCCTCCGCCGCAACAAGCACTTCCACGAGGCCGCCGTCCAGGGCCGGGACATCCCCGTCGAGTTGCCGGGCGGCCGGCGCGAACACCGCCACGTCTGGCCGATCGCCTGGGACGACCCGGCCGCCAACGACTTCCTGGCCGTCAACCAGCTCCCGGTCGGCGGCTACAACGACCGCCGGCCGGACATCGTCGTCCACGTCAACGGCCTGCCGCTGGTCCTGTTCGAGCTGAAGAACCCGTGGGAGCCGAAGACCACCGCCTGGAACGCCTGGAACCAAATCCAGCACTACCGGAACGACATCCCCCGGCTGTTCGAGTTCAACGCCCTGGTGGTCGTGTCGGACGGCGAGACGACGCTGCACGGCCAGTGGCGGGCCGCCTGGGAGTGGTACGCCCCGCGGCGGAGCATCGACGGCGAGACCCCGGTGCCCGGCACCGTTGGCGGGATGAAGGCCCTGGTCGAGGGGCTGTTCCGCAAGGACCGGCTGCTCGCCTACGTCCGGGATTTCATTGTCTTCGAGGAGGCGAACGAGAAGATCACCAAGAAGGCCGCCCGCTACCACCAGTTCTTCGCCGCACGCAAGGCCGCCGACCGGGCCGTCGCCGCCGACGCCGCGGCCGACAAGCGGGTCGGGGTGATCTGGCACACGACCGGGTCCGGGAAGTCGCTGTCGATGCTCTTCCCGGTCGGGCTGCTCCGCCGCCGGCCGGAACTGAACAACCCGACCGTCGTGATCGAGGTGGACCGGCAGGACCTGGACGACCAGCTCGGCGACCAGTTCGAGGCCGGGCGGTCATTGGTCGGGGCGGTCCGGTGGTCCGACAGCGCCGATACGCTGCGGGACCTCCCGCGGAACAGCGGCGGCGGGGTGATCCTGTCCACCATCGAGAAGTTCCGGCTCAAAGACGAGGCCGCCCACCCGGTCCTGAGCGACCGGGCGAACGTCTTCGTGGTGGCCGACGAGGCCCACCGGTCGCAGTACGGGTTCGGCCGGGGGTTCGCCGGGAACCTGGCCGACGCCCTGCCGAACGCCAAGCGGATCGGGTTCACCGGTACGCCGGTCAGCCTGGCCGGGGCCGACACGGTGGGCGTGTTCGGCCACCTCATTCACGTCTACGACCTGACCCAGGCCCAGGCGGACAAGGCGACGGTGCCGATCTACTACACCCCGCGGCAGGTCAAGCTGCACCTGACCGGGGCCGACGTGGACGCGGCGTTGGCCGAGATCACCGCCGGGCTGGACCCGGACGCGCTGGGGCGGCGGAAGGGGCGGTGGGCGGCCCTGGCCGCGGCCGCCGGCGCGGCCGACCGGGTGTGGACGCTCGCCGCCGACCTCCTGGCCCGCTTCCTCGACCGGACGGCCACCATGCCCGGGAAGGGCATGATCGTCTGCATGACCCGGCGGAACGGCGTGGCCCTGTACGACGCCCTGGAGGCGTTCCAGGCCGCCGAGCAGGGGCTATCGCTGGTGTTCCTCTTGGTGAAGCACATCGACGCCTGCCGGGCCCACGCCGACGAGGTGGCATTCTACCAGGGGGTGCGGAAGAAGTTCGCCAAGGCGCTCGGGTCCGGGTCGCCGGCGGAGGGGGTGGAGGCGGCCGTCCGCGGCCTCTTGGACGACACCATCGAGACCGGGGGTTGTTCGACCTGTTCCGGGCGGTCGGGCTGGACCGGGCCGACCTGTCCGTGCTCGACGACGAGTTCCTGGCCACCTTCAAGGACCGGCCGGGGGAGAGCCTGCGGTAATCGCCAGCTGGTCAAGATGCGACGGGAAATGCAGTCGGACGACGAGCGAGCGGGGGCGCTGAACCTGTCGCCCGAGGAGTTGGCGTTCTACGACGCGGTGGCGACCCACTACGCCGGGTTGTACGACGCCGGCCTGCTGCGGGAGTTGGTTTTCGATGTCGTGCGGACCCTGAAGGTCAACCTGAAGGCCGACTGGCGGGGCGGGGACCGGCCGCCGGTGCTGGCCGACCTCCGGGCGGCCGTCCGCCGGACCCTCCGCAAGCACCACGTCAAGGCCGAGCACCTCGAACCGCTGGCCGACCGGGTGCTGGAGCAGGCCGAGTACACCTTCGCCCACTGGCCGCTGCCGGCAATTTGATCGCCGCGCAACGGTCGGCCGGTCAGATCACCTCGCCGACCAGGCAGGGCATCCACTCGGCCCGGGCCATCACCCGGTAGTACCGGGTGGCCGGCTCGCAGACCAGGAACACCGCCGGGCCCCCAGCACGGGTCCTGATAGGTACTCCCCGGGCCGGTCGCCGGGGCGGGGCGACCACCCGGAGATGTCGAACGACTCGTCGCACAGGTGGACCTCGACCAGCTTCCCGTCAAACACCAGCTGCCGGAACCGGTCGGCCAGCCCCGCCGCCCACCGGGCCGCGGTCGTCCGCGCCCTCGCCGCCCGCCCGGCTACTGCCCCGGGCCTGCTTCGTCGCTACGGCCGGCAAGACCTGGCGGCCGGCGGGTTGCCGCGCCTCGCGGCCGGCCCGGGCGGTGGCCCGCACGTCCGGGTGGTCGACCCGGCCGACCTGGCCGAGCGGGCCGGCTTCTTCGCCTTCGACCCCGGGTACACCGGCGGGGTGGCGCTGGCCCCGGCCGACCTCGACGGGGACGGGCGGAACGACCTGCTCGCCGGCCAGGCCGCCGGGGCCGGGGCGATCCGCGCCTTCGCCGGCGACGACTT
>JAIEQN010000126.1 GCA_019747685.1 Gemmataceae bacterium | reverse complement strand
CTGGGCCGCAAGTCGATCGGCTTCGGGGCGGTCGAGCAGGAGCAGCGGGAGCGGTCGCTGGGCGAGCTGCTCAACCAAGTCACTGCGGACGACCTGATCGAGTTCGGGATGATCCCGGAGTTCGTCGGCCGGCTGCCGGTCCTGGCCCCCCTCGACCCGCTCGACGAGGAGGCGATGATCAAGATCCTGACCGAGCCGAAGAACGCCCTGGTGAGGCAGTACCAGAAGCTGTTCGAGATGGAGGGGGCGGAGGTCGAGTTCGAGACCGGGGCGCTGAAGGAGATCGCCCGGCTGGCGAAGGCCCGGGACACGGGGGCGCGGGGGCTGCGGTCGATCGTCGAGGAGGCGATGACCGACGTGATGTACGACCTGCCGGACCTGGAGCACAAGGGCAAGTACGTCATCACCCCGGACGTGGTCCGGGGCGAGCGGAAGCTGTTCGAGAAGGACAAGAAGCCCGGCAAGAAGAGCGCGTAGCAGCAACACATACGCCGCAACCAGGGACGGTGACCGATGCCGAAGAAGGTGCTCGCTCGCGGGCCGGTGCCGACCCGCGAGTTGTTCCCGGACGACACCCCGCCCGAAACCCCGGCGCCGGGGGAGGTCGTCGTCCTGCCGCCGGCGGACGTGGCCGACACCCTCCGGGCGGTGACGGCGCCCGTGACCGTCACCCACCTCGACCCGTGGTACAACAAGGGCTTCGGCGGGGCACGGGACGACTACGACGACTGGCTGGCCGGAGTCATCGGGCTGGCCGGGAACGTCTCCGACCACGTCTACGTCTGGGGTTTCCCCGAGATCATCTACCGCCAGCTCGACCGACTCCCGCCCGGGCTGTCGCTGGTCGCCTGGCTGACCTGGTACTACCCGAACTGCCCGTCGGTGATCCGGGGCTGGCGGTCGGCCCAGTACACCTGTCTGCACCTGGCCCAGGCCGGGGCCAAGCTGTACCCCGAGCACTTCCTGAACGAGGCCCAGTTGGCCCGCAAGGCCGAGGGGAAGTTGCGGTACATGCCCGGCCCGCCGAGCGTGATCGCCGAACCGCTGATTATCGGGTTCGTCGGCCGCAACGAGCAGGTCGGGCACCCGTCGCAGAAGCCGGAGAAGGTGATCGAACCGTTGATCCAGATGGTGACGAAGCCCGGCGACACGGTCTTGGACCCGATGTGCGGGTCGGGGACGACCGGGGCGGTCTGCCGCCGACTCGGGCGGAAATCGATCCTGTGCGACCTCTCGGAGGAGTACACCCAGATGACCGAGAAGCGGCTCGGCGTCACTCGCCGAAGTACGACTTGAGGAATTCGTACACGGCCCGTTTGTCGGCCTCGGCCGCCGCTTGGACGATGGCGTAGACGTTCAGCTTTCCCGTTCGGTGGTCCCAGAAGTTCTTCTTCATAACCTGGTGCCGGCCGCAGAGCGCTTGCCACTCATCCGGGTCGTCGGCGTTGATGTTCGGGTTGACCGAGTGCGGCGTCTTGTGGTCCGGGGTCAGCTTGACCGTCCCGCCCCCGACCGGGTCGGTTTCACCCGCCTTCAGACCGCACCGGCGGCCGTCCTCCTCCCACTGGCAGGCCTCTCCGGCACGTTCGAGTACCGTCGCCCAGGTCGGGGCCGTGATCTTCACCCGCTTTCCGGCGACCGGGCCGGGGGTCGCGCTGACCAACCGGTACTCGGACACCTTGAGTTCCTGAGTATCCCGGTTGGATTGGATGTTGTACCCGTAGTCGGTCCGCAGCTCGGAGAGCCGCTGGTGCCAGTTCTCCGGAACCTTCTTCGTCTTCGGGTCCCGGGCGGCTTGTTGGATCTGCTCGCGGGTGACGACCTGCCCGACGTTGGCCAGCAACAGCTTCAAGATTCGCTGGCGGACCGATCCGGCCGGCTTCTTCTTGGCCATCAACCCGTACCTCGACGAGGTGCGGGTTGTATCGGCCGGTAGCGGACTGGCGGTTCAGACTTCCCCTCCCGACCCTTCACGTCACCCCCGACGGGCCCGCCGTCGGCGGGCCGCCCCGACCAGCCCGGCCGCCCCCAGCCCGGCCAGCGCCAAACTCGCCGGCTCCGGGACCGACGTGACGCGGATGTTGTACGTCGTGGCGAACTCGCCCGGTGGCAGGCCGAAGGTGACGCCGGAACTGATCGTGTGTTCCCCCGGGCTGAGCGGGGTGAGCAGCAGCCAGTACCCGGCGGCTACCGACGGGCCGGTGTACCCGACCGGGCCGGGCAGCCCGAAGAACGCGAACAGGTTGTCCGCCGGGAGCGGGCCGAAGAGGAACTCCGGCGAGTCCGTCCGGTAGGCGTCCAGGTCCGGCACCGACACCCCGTCGATCTCGGCGAACCGGCCGGAGCTGGCGTCGACGAAGGCGTTCGCGGCCGCCCGCCGCTCGGCCTCGGTCGCCCCGAAGAACGGTGGCGGCTCGATCGCCGACGCCTCGGCGTTGGCGACCGCGAGGAACAGGGCCGTGTCCGCCGAAATGGTCAGGTCGATCGCCGGCGAGCCGGCGGCCGTCCCCGTCAGGAAGAGGATGCCCGGCGGCCCGGCGACCGGCTCGCCGGTGAGGAACGGGTGGTCGCCGCCGGGGCCGACCGGGATCGTCAGGATCGTTTGCCACCACAGCACTTCGAGGTCGTTGTAGGAGTACCCGAGGTAGCTGCCGCCGGGCGGGATGATGTCGGCCCGCCCGGCCGGGGCGGCGACCGCCAGCACGGCCAAGACCGCCACCGCCCGCACCCACCCGGACCCGATTACTCGGCCCATCTCACCCTCCGGTTCGGGAAAACGCGTGCAACCGCGCACGCCGGCGGTTAGGCTACCCAACGTACCCAGCCGGTCGGGAGTCGCCTGAACCGGCTACTATCCACCCGTCCAAGTCCGGGAGGGCCGGCCGTGAAGTCCGATCGCCTGCGGGTGACCGACGTGCGGGCCGTGTACCTGCTGGTCGGCGAGTGCCGGGAGCTGGGGGCCGACCCGGTCGCCTGGCAGACGCATCTGCTCGGCGGGCTGATGCGGACGCTCGGGGCGGCGGTGGGGATGGCCGTCGAGTCCGATGTGGGCACCACCAAGCCGACATCGTTCATCGACGCCGGCTGGTCGGCCGAGCGGGACCGGCTGCTGTGCAGCGGCTGATGGTCGATCAGAGGGACCGAAATCCGTCCCTGCCCCCCGCCCTCACCGCTCCCGGGCCGGTCCACACCTTCACCCGACGGGACATCCTGGACGACGGGCGGTGGTACGCGGACGAGTTCGTGGCCGAGTACACCCGGCTGACGGGCCTGGACGACTTGGTAGGGCTTTTTCGGCATCGTCAGGCCCGATCAGGCCTTCAGTGTCGGGCTGAACCGGGTCCGCGGGGACAGTCCGTTCGGCCGGCGGGAGCGGCGGCTCTTGCACCTGTGTTCGGCCGAGGTGGTCGGGCTCTACGGCACCCGGCTGGCCCCGGGGTCTGCCCCGTCGGCGTCCCGGCTGGCCCCCCGACTGCGGGAGGAGCTGGTTTGCTTCTTCGACGGGGACAGCGAGAAGCAGGCGGCCGTCCGGCTCGGGGTGTCGGCCCACACCGTCCACGAGTACGCCCGCCGGCTGCACCGGCACTTCGGGGCGAGCAGCCGGGGCGAGCTGCTGGCCCGCTGCGCCCCGCTCCTGTCGGCCCTCCGCAACCCGCCGGCACCCGCATCCGACCGCCCGGGGTGAAGGTCCGTTGGTCTGTAATGGGTTTGGGCGGGCTGGCCGCAGCCGCTCCGCGTCCGAATTGCTTGGCAACCCCCGACTTAACCGTGTAAGCTAGCCGATAGGGGCCGAATTGAGGTCCGGGCATACGGTGCCTCGGTCGGTTCGTATAATCCTCTCGATATCCCAGGCCCGCCGGGCGGTTGCTGTCACCCGCCCGCCGCGGGTTCTTCCCATTGGCGGTCCAGCCATGACCGACGACCTGACCCATGCACTCGCCCGCCTCGCCGGCTACTTCGAGCCCCGGTTGCGTTCCGACCCCGAGCTGCGGGCCGCCGTCGCCGGCCTGGCCCGGGCCGTCGCCGGGTGGGCCGACGGCCTGCCGGCGGACACACCCGCACCCCCGCCGTTGACTCCGGCCGCCCCGACCACCCCGCCCCCAACCCCGCCCGTTGTCGCCCCG
>JAIEQN010000786.1 GCA_019747685.1 Gemmataceae bacterium | reverse complement strand
GTCTCGGCCATCGACGGCGGGTTGACGATGATCGACTGGAACCGCCGGGCCAGGGCCTGGTCCTTCTCGATGTACTTGCGGTACTCGTCGAGGGTGGTGGCCCCGATGCACTGGATTTCGCCCCGGGCCAACGCCGGCTTGAGGACGTTGCTGGCGTCGATGGCGCCCTCGGCCCCGCCGGCCCCGACCAGGGTGTGCAGCTCGTCGATGAAGAGCATCACGTTCTTGGCCCGGCGGACCTCGTTCATCACCGCCTTGATCCGCTCCTCGAACTGCCCGCGGTACTTCGTCCCGGCCACCATCATGGCCAGGTCGAGCACCACGATCCGCTTGTCCCGGAGCAGTTCCGGGACGTTCTGGTCGACGACGAGCTGGGCCAGGCCCTCGACGATGGCCGTCTTGCCGACCCCGGCCTCGCCGAGCAGCACCGGGTTGTTCTTCTGCCGGCGGGACAGGATTTGGATGACCCGCTCGATCTCGTTGGCCCGGCCGATGACCGGGTCGAGCTTGCCCTGGCGGGCGAGCTCGGTCAGGTCCCGGCCGAAGCTGTCCAGGGCCGGGGTCTTGCTCTTGTTCCGGCCGGCCGACCGCTCGGTCCCGCCCCCGCTGGTCCCGCCGGATTCGCTCTCGTTCGGCATGTTGTGCCCCAACAGGTTGAGGACCTCTTCGCGGACGTCTTCGAGCTTCAGGCCCAGGTTCATCAGCACCTGGGCGGCCACGCCTTCTTGCTCGCGCAGCAGGCCGAGCAGCAGGTGCTCGGTCCCGACGTAGTTGTGGCTGAGGTTCCGGGCCTCCTCGATCGAGTACTCGATCACCTTCTTGGCCCGCGGCGTGTGGGGCAGCCGGCCCAGGGTGAGCTGCTCCCCGCCCGACCCGTGCTGGACGATCTTCTCGACCTCCAGCCGGATCTTCCGGAGGTCGATGTCGAGGTTCTTGAGGACGTTGGCGGCCACCCCCGAGCCTTCCTTCACCAGCCCGAGCAGGACGTGCTCGGTCCCGATGTACTCGTGGTTGAACCGCTGGGCCTCCTGGTTGGCCAGTTGCATGACCTTCCTGGCCCGGTCGGTGAATCGCTCATACATCGAGGCCGTCTCCCGTCGTGGGCGGGACCGCCCGTCTGGCTCCCGGACGGGGCCGCGGCACCGCCGTCCGATAGCCATCATATGCCCGCCCGGGGGCCGCTCCAACCGGCCTGCCGGCGGCCGGCCGGAATGCCCCGGCACGGGCCGCACTCACACCAGTGTTCGATCGCGGGGATCGGTCGGAAGATTCGTCCGGGGCCGGAAGGGGACGACGCCGCGGGTCCGGGGGCGGCGGTCGGGGGGTGCAATGCCCGCGAGATTCTAGCCCCGCCACGAACGCGAATCAAGCCGAGAGGCCGGGCCACGCACGGGCCGAAAAATTCTTGTCCTCGCCGGCCGCCCTGATTCGTTCTTCCTGGTAGCGGTGCCCGGATTGCCCCCGGACGCATCGGGTATACTGACGAGGTTGCCGGCCCCGCCGGCCGCCCCGCCGCCACCCGGGCCAGCCACCCATGACGACCGACGACCCGTTGAGCCCGCTCCGGGAGGCGCTGACCGTCTCCCCCACCAACGTCCCGCTCCGACTCCACCTGGCCGACTCGCTGGCCGCCGCCAACCGCCCGGCCGACGCCGAGGCCCTTCTGAAGGACGGCCTGACCCGGGCTCCGAACGACGCCCGCCTCAAGCTCGGACTCGCCCGGCTCTATTTGAAGCAAGGGAAGGTGTCGGCCGGTCTGGTCGTGTGCGAAGACCTGACGGAGGGCGACGGGCCGGCCGAGGCGTTCGCCCTGCTGGCCCGGCTCCACCTGCGGGCCGGCGACCCCGACCGGGCCGAGACCGCCTACCGCCGGGCCGTCACCCTCGACCCGGCCGCCGCCGACCCGGAGCTGGCCGCCCGGTTCGCCGACACCGGCGACGAGGAGGACACCGAACTGTACGGGCGGGTGCCGGCCGATGGGTCCCCCGGCGACCCGGACGACCCGGCCGAGGTGGAGCGGCCGCGGGCGACGTTCGCCGACGTGGGCGGGATGGACGCGGTCAAGGAGGAGGTGCGGCTGAAGATCATCTACCCGCTGGCCCACGCCGACCTGTACAAGGCCTACGGCAAGGCGGTCGGCGGCGGGCTGCTCCTGTACGGCCCGCCGGGGTGCGGCAAGACGTTCCTGGCCCGGGCCACCGCCGGCGAGGTCCGGGGCGGGTTCCTCGCGGTCGGGCTGCACGACATCCTGAACATGTGGTTCGGGAACACCGAGAAGAACCTGCACAAGGTGTTCGACCAGGCCCGGCGGAACCGCCCGTGCGTCCTGTTCTTCGACGAGGTCGACGCCCTGGCCGCCAGCCGGGCCGACTTCCGGCAGTCCACCGTCCGGCCGGTCATCAACCAGTTCCTGAACGAGCTGGACGGGGTGCAGGCGTCGAACGAGGGGGTGCTGATCCTGGCGGCGACGAACGCCCCGTGGCACATGGACAGCGCGTTCCGCCGGCCGGGCCGGTTCGACCGGATCGTCTTCGTCCCCCCGCCGGACGCCTCGGCCCGGGCGACCATCCTCCGGCTGCACTGCGCCGGCAAGCCGCTCGGCGAGGTCGATTACGAGGCGGTGGCGAAGGTCACGGCCGACTGCTCCGGGGCCGACCTCAAGGCGGTGGTGGATCGGGCGGTCGAGGCCAAGCTGGCCGAGGCGATGCGGACCGGCCTCCCCAAGCCGCTGACCACACGGGACCTGACGGCGGCCGCCGGCCGGCAGCAGCCGAGCACCCGGGAGTGGTTCGCCGACGCCCGGAACTACGCCCTCTACGCCAACGACGGCGGCCAGTACGACGACCTGGCGAAGTACCTCAAGTTGCGGTAGCCAATCATCTCACCACAAAGGCACGAAGGGTACACGGAGGGCCACCAAGAATACCGCTCGATTCGGTCCTCTCCGTGACCATTCGTGCCGTCTCTGTGCCTTTGTGGTGAGTCCGATCTCATGACCCCCGATGCCGAGCGGCTGAACCTGTTGATCGGGCTGCGGCGGTACGCCGAGGCCGAGGCCGTCGCCCGGGAGGCGATCGGCCGGGACCCCCACTGGGGCGGCGGGTACACCCACCTGGCCCGGGCCCTCATCAACCGGAACCGGGCCGAGGAGGCGATCGCGGCCGCCCGCGAGGGGGTCCGGCTGGCCCCCAAGGACGCCTGGGCGGCCGGCACCCTGGCCTGCGCCCTGAACTGGTTCAACCGCACCCGGGACGCCCTCGACCCGGCCCGGCAGGCGGTCCGGCTCGACCCGACCTACGCCTGGGCCTACGCGATGTTGGCCAACATCCTGTACGGCCTGGGCCGGTTCGAGGAGGCCCGGCAGGCGGCCGCCGACGGCCTCGCCCGCGACCCCGCGGTCGAAAGCCTGTACCGCTGGAAGGGGTGGGCCGAGCACGCCCTGGGGCGGTACGACGAGGCCCGCCGGACCGCCGCCGACGGGGCCCGCCGGCACCCGAACTCGCACCTCCTGCTGAACCTGCTCGGGCGGGTCGAGTGGTCCCGGGCCGAGCAAGCCCGGGGCCGCCGCCGGCTCGCCCTCCATCGGGCGGCCGACGCCGCCCTCTCCGCCGCCGCCCGGCTCGACCCGTCCCAGCCGGCCTACCGGACCAACCGGCGGGAGAACGCCACGGCCGCCCGGCGGCACGTCGTCCGGGCGGTGCTGACGGCGGCCGCCGTCGTCAACCTCGTCCCGGCGGCGGTGTTCGCCGTGGTGGCCCAGCCGACCGGGTCCGACCGGTTCTACCTGCTGCCGCTGGCGGCCGCCGTGGCGGGGGTGCTGATCGCCCCGTTCATCGAGGCCAGCCCGGGGACGATGTTCGCGCTGCCGCTCGGCCGGCTGCCGACCGCCCCGCCCGAGCCCGGCGACCGGTGGACGGCGATCGTCGAGCTGGCCGGGTATGTGCTATTGCTGTTCGCGCCGCCGGTGCTGATGGCGGTGTTGGTGATCGGGAACGCGGTCCGGCTGTAGGCGGTAGCGACCCGGGCGCTCGGGTGAACCTGGCGAGCCATGTCAGCATGGCGAGCCGTGTGAGCTGGCGAGCCGGGAGCGTGAGCGACCGGAGGATCAGACCTCCGGTCGCT
>JAIEQN010001095.1 GCA_019747685.1 Gemmataceae bacterium | reverse complement strand
AACCGGCCGGGCCGCCGGTGGGGCGGCCCGGCCGGTGGTTGTTCGGAGGGGGTGCGACTGCGGGACGGGCGGTCAGGAGTGGGCCGGCAGGTTCCCCTGGCCGGCGGCCTGCTGGCGGTCGAGTGGCAGCAACTCCTGGCGGTAGATGGCGACCTCCCGGGGGGCCTCGATCCCGAGCCGAATCTTACCCCGGTCGATGTCCACGACCGTGATGCAGATGTTGTCCCCGATGAAAATCTTCTCCCCGAGCTTCCGGCTGAGGACCAACATGTCGCCACCCTCCGTTGTGCGCCAGTCGTCTGCAATCGCTTCCGAATTCTACGCCACGTTTTGTGGCCGCCGGCGGCTTGCGCCCGAATCCGGGAATGGACCGGGGCCGTTTTGGGCGTACCGCCGGAATTATGCGTGCAAGGCCAACCTGCCGCCCGGGTCGACGACAACACTATGAGACATAATGGGTTGCGGCCGAAGGATGGTGACGGCCCGGTGTCCGACACCGCCCCGACAGTCCGCCCGATCGCTGCCGCCCCACCGGCCGCGCCGCCGGACACCTGGGTTCGGGCCCCGGTGACAAGACGATGTCAAGAGCAGCCAACACCAGGTGGGTGATGGTTAGGAATCGGGCCACCGGGGGCACACCAGGTGTGCGGTCTCTTCGCACTCCGTCTAGTTCCGACGCGCAACCGGGGGCCGGTCAGACGGCCACGGCCGCCCGGTTGCGGAGGAACTCCAGCGGCCGGGGGTCGCCGGCGTACTTGGCGTCGGCCGGGTGGAACAGGGCCTGCTTGAGCTTGGCCCGCTGCTCCAGAACGGCCAGCTTCTCCGGGCTGCCGGGGGCCGCGGTGGTCGGCGCGTCGGGGATCGGGGCGTTGCCCGAGAAGTTGCCGACGCCCCGCCGGGCGTACTTGCTGGTCGACGGGTACTGGTCCTTGACCCCGGGGGTGTAGTAGCAGCTCCAGCACAGCCCCCGCGGGCGGTTCACCTTGCACTTCGAGCAGTGGCGGCAGACGGCGAGCATGGGCCGATCCTCGTCCGTGTTCGGGTTCAGGCCGTTCGGTGTTCGGATTTCGAGTTTCGTACTTCGTGCTTCCGCCGTTTAGGCGGCGGCGTGTTGGCGGATCGTCTCGGCGGCCGGGGCGACCCGGTCGATCGGCAGCCGCTCGGCGAGGGCCCGCTCGACCTCCGGGAGCAGCTCCCGCCGCATCTCGTCCCGGGGGGTGTCGTCGAACCAGTTGAGGAACCACCGGCAGGCGGCCGGCTCGCCGAGCCGCTGGTCGGCCTCGAAGCAGGCCCGGGCGAAGAACTCCTCGACCTCGCCGACCGACTCCAGCCCCTCGCCCTGCCAGCCGCAGAAGCCCAGGGCGCAGGCGGCCTCGACCGGCCAATCCTGGACGCACATCAAGGGCGGCGGGGTCGTGGTGCTCCCTTGGTTGAGCCGGGGGTCGTCGCCCCGGAGGGCGTCCCGGAGTGACTCCAAGCCGGCCGTCGAGAGGACCGGCACGAACCCGTCCCGCCACACCACCCGCCAGCTTTCCATGGTTGCCCCTCCGTCCGGTCCGCCGTAGCGGACGCCTGCCGTCTCACCCCGCCGGCCGCGGCCCAACTCCTCAGTAGCAGCCGACGCACTATTTATACGGGCGTCCAGTATCAATGTCAACACGGAATCCGGCAGATTTTTTGGTTTTTCCGAGCAGTAGGTCGCCGAAGGGCAGGCCGAGTCGATTTGGCCGGCTATTTTAGACGTGTACCGCTGCCGAAACCGCGCTAAACTAGACAGGGCAACTGCGTACTTCACACATCCAATTCGTCCGTGGTCGGACCGGGTCGCGTGGGGTGGTAGCCGGGTACGTCGCCTACCAATTCGAGGAGGCGATCGGCTCGGGGTGGTCGGTCCGAAGGTGGCCCCGGTGGTGGCCCTGTACGATGCCGCGTGCCGGGCCCTCGTCCCCGACCTGCCGCTCGCCTGACCGAGGGGTTGGAGGTCGTCCCCTCCCCCCCTCTTTTCGCACAATCACGAATTCCCTACGACTTCCAGGCGTTGGTGGCGATTTGCAGTCGGCAGGCCTGTCATGCTCGATCCCGACTACCGACCTAACCTACTGGCCGGTCAGCACTTCCGGACCGAACCTGGCATTACCGTATACGGCATTGCTCGCCACTCACCTGCTCCGCCCCGGTGCGGGGCTTCGGGCGGAATTGCGCACCTGTATTTTATACTACCGTTCAGTAGTGTCAAATCGCCTGGGCGTTTTTCCCCAAGTCCCATTTGGAACAGGAGTTCACCTCCCGGCCGAGGGTGGGGCGGCGAACGGGCCGGGGCGGGTCTGGTCGGTCCGGTTACCTCAGCAGCCGGACGAACCCGGCCTGCTCGAAGTGGTGGTCGGCGGGCAGGGCCTCGACCAGGCCCCGCCGCTCCATGACCACGAAGCTCGCACAACCGACCAGCGACCAGTCCTTGTCCGGCCGGGCTTCCCACAGGTCCCAGGCGTCGGCGTCCAGGTCCGGGTCGATGTGGACCACCTCCACCCAGCCGGCCGTCCGAATCGTCTCCAGGAACACGACCTGGGCCGGCTTGGGCATCCGGATCGGGCGGGTGAGGCGGGCCGGGAGTTCGGCCAGGACGTAGCTGGTGGTGACGATCGGGGTGCGGGCCGCCCGGGCGGCCCCGACCAGTTCGACCGCCCGGGCGTGACCCGGCTCCCGCCGGTCGGCGAACGCGGCCCAGCCGGAGGTGTCAGCGAACATCCGGTTCGCCCCCCCGACCCCGCATCTCGTCGTACAGGGCCTGTCCGATGTACTCGTCGTGCCGCTCGCCGGCGTCGGGGGCATCGGACGCGAACATCCCGGCCAACTTCAGGAGCGGATCGTCTTCGGGCGGCCCGAGGGGCGGGAGCCGGGGGCCGGCTTCTTCCGCGAGTCGGCGAACGCTCTCAGCCAGGCCTGTTCCAGGTCGCCGGCGGCGACCTGCTCGACGGTCAACTTCCGTTCGACCGCAAGCTTCTTAAGCCGGGCCAGAACCGGCTCCGACACCGTGACGGTGATAGTCGAGTCCATGCGCGTCCTCCGGGCGTTGCCGGTCGTTTACCCGCCGGGCCGGGCGGCCGCTACTTCGCCGGCCGGGGGGCATGGCGACGAACGGGTACTCGGCCCGCTCGGCCGGCGGCCCCGACCGGTCAGCCCTCGTCGACCGTCGGGTACGGCTCCGGCAGGGCGATCCGGGCGTAGGTGGTAGTGAAGTGCTGGGCCAGGTGCTCGCGGTACGGGGTGGCGATGCGGGCGGTACGGTTGCCGGCCCGGATGAGTTGTTCGAGCAGTGACCGGGGGAGGGTGTGCAGGTCGCAGAGGTCGACGAGCGACTCCTCGACGCCCGGGCCGGCCGGCAGGAAGTACCAGCCGTACACCCGATGGGCGCGGACCTGGTCGCGGATCGTGGCGGCCTTGAGCAGGCCGGAATCGACCAGGAACCGGACCCGGTGGACGACGGCCGCGACGGTCTGCACGGCCTTCGCCTGGGCCAGGTCGCAGGCCTGGGTCAGGACGACGACCGTGGCCGTCGTCTGCTGCGACTGCGGGTCGGACGGCCCGGCCTCGGGTCGCCAGAAGACGAGCGGGCAGTCGGCGATGATGTCGCCCTGGGTCAGAGCCGCATCCGGTTCCGGGTGCTCGTAAATCACGACGCACCGTCCAATCCGAACGCGGACGGATCCGGGTACCGGTAGTCGATCCGCTCGGCGATGACGGGCGTCACCGGCCCCTCATAGGGCAGGTCGAACGGGGCCGAGATGGACTCGTCCAAGATCGGCGGGTCGGGCAGCCGGACGGCCGGCAGCGGGCGGAGGGCCACCCGCACCCGGCCGGGGGCCAGCGGCGGCGGCTCGTCCAGGATGACCGCCCCGTCGGGCCGGAGCGTGCCGGTGGTCTCGATCCCGTCGTCGAGCATGGTGGTTCCTCCCGGGGCCATTGCACCACGCCCGGCGGTCAGTTCTTCGGCCGGGGGGGCGGGGCGACGAACGGGTACTGGGCCCGCTCGGCCCGCCACCGCCGGGCCTCGTCCGGTGGTTCGTCGCCCCGAAGGGGCGTCCGGGAATAGCCCGGGGCGCCAGCCCCGGGATGCG
>JAIEQN010000423.1 GCA_019747685.1 Gemmataceae bacterium | reverse complement strand
CCGTCATCTCGGTGAACGTCAAGCAGGTCCTCGGGTCGGAGATCGTCAAGCAGTACGCCCTCGGCCAGATCAAGGACTTCCTCAAGGGCCAGGACGCCCAGAAGTTCCTGACCGAGCTGGGCCTCGACCCGCTCAAGGACGTCGACCGGGTCGTCCTCGGCGGGTCCGGGACCGACCAGGCGGACATGAAGTTCCTGGCCGTCGTCCGCGGCACCTTCGACCCGGACAAGCTGTACGACGCGGCCGTCGCCCAGACCAAGAAGGACGCCGACCACTTCTCCCTGGTCAAGGACGGGGACGGGAAGGTGTTCAAGTACCAGCCGGACAACGGCAACCCGGTGTACGCCACCGTGGTCGACAAGAACGCCGTCGTGCTGGGGAGTGAGAAGAAGCTGGTGTCGGCGGCCGCCGCCGGGCAGCCGCGGGCCCAGGTCGGCAAGGGGCTGGCCGCCCTGATCGCCAAGATGGACGACAAGAACTCCGTCTGGGTCGCCGCCGTGGTCAAGGGGAAGCTGGACAACGTCAAGCTGCCCGGCGGGGCCGGCGGGAACCCGGCCGTCCAGAAGCAGTTGGCCGCCCTGGAGACGATCACCGCGGTGGTCAACGTGACCGGGGACATCACGATGGACCTGTCCCTCGGGCTGCAGGACGAGGAGGCGGCCACCCAGATGGGCCAGACCGTCGCCCAGGGCCTCCAGCAGGTCAAGGGCCTCCTGCCGCTGTTGCTCGGCAGCCAGCCGCAGCTCAAGCCGCTGGTCAAGGAGGCCCAGTCGCTCAAGAGCGCCGTTCAGGGCAAGGCCGTGTCCATCACCGGCAAGCTGTCCGGGTCGGCCATCGGCCAGATGCTTGGGGCCGAGCAGTAGGATTTCCCCACCCAGGCCTCACGGCCTGGGCTACCCTTGCACCCAGGGCGGACGCCCTGGGTTTTATTCATCATTTCGCGCGGAACCTCACTTCCCCCGGCCCGGCACCCGCGTTCCCACGCCCGGCCCGCCGTCCGAGAAATCCGGCCCGATCCGCCCCCGGCCCCGGCCATCGGCACCCCGGTTGCCTCTCCACCCCCGGAGGGGAAAACCCCCGCACCCCGACCGGAGGCCCACGGACATGCCCGGGACGTTACTCAAGGTGGCCGCCAAGTCGGCGGCCGGGCCGGGCTCCGGGCTGGCCCGGGCGGCCGACTACGCCCCCCCCACCCCGACCAACGTGAGCGACGCCGAGCGGGTCGTCTCCCTCGGGGTCGGCGGGGCCCTGTTGCTCAACGCCGTCGCCGGCAAACACCTCGGCCTGCTCAGCGGGCTGGCCGGCGGGTACCTCCTGTACCGGGCGGCCACCGGCCACTGCCCCGGGTACCAGGCCCTCGGCCTCTCCTTCGCCGGCGGGACCGGCCCGAACACGGCCGTCGCCGCCGACGCCGGGGTCAAGGTCGAGCACGCCGTCACCGTCAACGCCCCGGTCGAGGAGGTGTATAAGTTCTGGCGGCGGCTCTCCCGCCTGCCCGAGTTCATGGACCACCTCCGGTCGGTCGAGGAGACGGGCGCCACCCACTCGACCTGGACGGCCAAGGCCCCGCTCGGGATGACCGTGCAGTGGAAGGCCGAGGTCGTCACCGACAGGGCGAACGAGGTCATCGCCTGGCGGTCGCTGCCCGGGTCGGACGTGGACACGGCCGGGTCGGTCCACTTCCGGATGGCCCCCGGCGGGCGGGGCACCGAGGTCCGGGTGAGCCTGAAGTTCGACCCCCCGGGCGGGAAGCTCGGCAGCCTCGTGGCCCGGCTGTTCGGGGAGAACCCGGACCAGACGGTCCGGGCCGACCTGCTGCGGTTCAAGTCGATCATCGAGACCGGCGAGGTGGCCCGGGTCGAGGGCCAGCCGCACGGGCGGCGCTAACCAGCGGTCAGGAGTCAGGGGGCAGGAGTCAGACCGAACCGACGCCTCCCTGCCCGGCTCCTGCGGACTCCGGCCCCCTGACCCCTGACACCTGGAGTTGAAATGAAGGCCGTATGCTGGCGGGGCCGCGGGTCGGTCGAGGTCGAGACCGTCCCCGACCCGAAGGTCCTCAACCCCCGGGACGCGGTCCTGCGGATCACCACCACCGCCATCTGCGGGTCCGACCTGCACCTGTACGACAACTTCATCCCGACCATGCAGAAGGGCGACATCCTCGGCCACGAGTTCATGGGCGAGGTGGTCGAGGTCGGGCCGAAGGTCACGAACCTCAAGAAGGGCGACCGGGTCCTGGTCCCGTTCCACATCTCGTGCGGCCACTGCTTCTACTGCAGCGGCAACATGTGGTCGCTGTGCGACAACACCAACCCGAACGCCCGGCTGGCCGAGAAGGTGTTCGGGTACAGCGGGTCCGGCATCTTCGGGTACTCCCACCTGTATGGCGGGTACGCCGGCGGCCAGGCCGAGTACGTCCGGGTGCCGATGGCCGACGTCGGGGCGCTGAAGGTCCCCGACGGCCTGCCGGACGAGAAGGTCCTGTTCCTGACCGACATCTTCCCGACCGGGTACATGGCGGCCGAGAACTGCAACATCCAGCCCGGCGACACCGTCGCCGTCTGGGGTGCCGGGCCGGTCGGGTTGTTCGCCGCCAAGAGCGCCTGGCTGCTCGGGGCCGGGCGGGTGATCGTCATCGACTCGGTCGACGGCCGGCTGCGGAAGGCCGAGCGGGACTGCCAGGCCGAGACGATCGACCGGCGGGAGAAGGATGTCCTCGACGCCCTGGACGAGATGACCGCCGGGCGGGGGCCGGACGCCTGCATCGACGCGGTCGGGATGGAGGCCCACGGGGCGACGGTAGTGGACCACGTCCTCGACCGGGGGATGCAACTGGTCGGGATGCAGACCGACCGGCCGTCGGTCCTCCGGGAGACGATGCTGGCCTGCCGCAAGGGCGGCACCCTGTCCATCCCCGGGGTGTACGGCGGCATCCTGGACAAGCTCCCGTTCGGGGCGGCGTTCGCCAAGGGGCTGACGTTCAAGATGGGCCAGACCCACACCCACAAGTACCTGCGGCCGCTCCTGGCCCGGGTGGAGAAGGGGGAGATCGACCCGTCGTTCGTCATCTCCCACCGGCTCGGCCTGGCCGACGCCCCGGCCGCCTACCGGAACTTCCGGGACAAGAAGGACGAGTACATCAAGTGCGTGCTCAAGCCGTGACCGCCGCCCGGGCGGACACCCGGGGCTGTCGCCCCGGGCTGTGGTGTGTCAGGCCTTCGGCCCTCCGGACACCCGGCCTTGAGGCCCGAAGGGCCGCAACAACATAGCCCGGGGCGACAGCCCCGGGTCCCCGAAGCCCCGCACCCTCCCCGAGATTTCTGATGAAGCTGAACTCGCTCCGGGACGTGTTCGTCGAGCTGGTCCGGGACCTGTACAACGCCGAGTCCCAACTGGTCAAGGCCCTGCCGAAGATGGCCAGGGCGGCCTCGTCGCCCGAACTCAAGGAGGCGTTCGCCGCCCACCTCGAGGAGACCAAGGGGCAGGTCGAGCGGCTCGACCGGGTGGCCGACGCCCTCGGGGTCAAGCCGAAGGGGAAGACCTGCCAGGCGATGAAGGGGTTGGTCGCGGAGGGGGCCGAGGTGATCGAGGCCGACGGCGACCCGGCCGCCCGGGACGCCGCCCTGATCGCCGCCGCCCAGAAGGTCGAGCACTACGAGATCGCCGGGTACGGGACGGCCCGGACGTTCGCCCGGCTGCTCGGCGAGCGGGCCGCCGCCGACCTGCTGGAGGCCACCCTCCGGGAGGAGGAGGCCGCCGACGAGAAGCTGACCGCCGTGGCCGAGTCCGGGATCAACCAGGAGGCCGCCGAGGACGAGGAGGACGAGCCGCCGGCCCCGGCCCGCAAGGCCCGGCCGGCGGCCGGCGGGAAACGGCCCGCCGCCCGCCGCTGACGTTGTCACCCCGAGGCCGGTGATGGAGACGGTCTACCTCCACGACGACCCGTCCGACCCGGACCCCCCGGTCCGGGTGCTGGTCGTCGCCCGCCCCGGGGACGCCCGGGACCGGCTGCGGGAATTGGCCGCCGACGCCGGGGCCGAGGTCGGGGTGGCCGACGACCACCGGGCGGCCGCCGACCTGCTGGCCGGGGGCGCCTTCCGGGCCTGCCTG
>JAIEQN010000732.1 GCA_019747685.1 Gemmataceae bacterium | reverse complement strand
CCGTCCGGCAGGACGTACCACCCGGCCGGGCCGCCCGGGGTCACGTCGGCCACCGGGACGGGCTCGTTGGCGAGCCAGTGGACCGGGTCGGCCAGGAACTCGGCCCGCAACCGCGTCGGGACCGAGAACGCCACCCGCAGTTGGTCCGGGCCGAGGTCGGGCGGTTGCCACGGGCGGACGTTCCGGGCCGTCCGCTGGACCGGCGGCAGGGACAGGTGGTCGTCGCGGCTCCACCCGCCGGCCCGGTAGTGGGTCAGCACCACCCCCCGCCACCGCTGGCCGGGGTCGAGGTCGTCCACCGGCCGGCCGGCCGAATCCGTCACCCGGACGGCGAACGCCTCCTCCGGGTTGGCCTTCAGGTCCCCGGTCCGGGTCAGGTCGACCATCTGGTCGGCCGCGAACCCGATCTCCACCCGCTCCTTGGCGAAGTCGAGCTTGCCGGCCTCCGACCGCGGGGTGACGAGGTAGAGCGGGCCGGCGGCGGCGACCGCCACGGCGGCCCAGACGAGGGGTTGGGAAAGGGGCAGCGGGGCACCGCCGGCGCTCCGGACGACCACCGGCGCCACGGCCGGCAGCCCGGGACTCGGGACCGGCGGCACCCGGCCGGCGGCCCGGGCGGCATGGAACTCGGCGAGTGCCCACACCCCGGCGGCGGCGTACGCCCCGAGCAGGGCGAACCCGAACACGTCGTCGGCCATCGCCCCGGCGAGGACCGCCGCCCCCAGCCCTGCCAGGTACAGTTGCCAGTAGTCCCCGGCGTGCTTGTCCCGGCGGAGGAGCTTGGCCGGGATCACCGCCAGGATCAGCATCCCGCACAGGCAGACGAAGAACAGCGGCCACCCGAGGCCGGTGAACTCCGGCCGGTTGTACTCCCGGATGACCCGGACCGCCGCCCACCCGGCGCAGAGGACGGCAATGCCGGCCCCGAGCCGGTTGGCGTCCGGGATGGACAGGAGTGCGACCCGGCCCTCCCGTCGGTAGATGACCGCCAGGGCGACGACCACCACCGCCGCGAACCAGCCGACCTCGGGCAACAGCGAATACTCGGCGTACCCCAGGGCCGCACACGCCAGGGCCAGCGACGCGAACGTGCCCCGCCGCAGGCCCTCATCGCCCCTCAACCCGCCGAACGACGGACGGCCCGCCGATGACCCGCCGACGGCCAACGATGTCGGCCGGCCCGGGTTCCCGGCCGCCGCTCCCGTCCCGGCCGTCGGTGGGACCTTGGCCATCGGTCAGTTCCCCGGGGGGGATTTGTACCAGGGGGATTCGTACCGGTTGGGCCGGGCTCCGGGGTGGAGGAGTTGGAACGGCCGGCCGACGAGCCGGGACAGCTCGGCCGCCGCCGGCGAGTTCGGCCGGCTGCTGACCAGCACCCGGACGGCCGATCGGGGGGCCCGCCCGAACGCCCCCGCCCCGACAGGAGGGAACGCCTCGGCCCCGGTGGCGTCGGCGAGCGGGATCAGCCCGTCCCGGGCAGCAGCCTCCCCCGCGGAAATCACCCGCCCGACCGGGTTATCCCCTATTACGACGAGCGTGACGCGGCCGTCGAGCCGCGTCACCCAGGCCTTCGCCACCGTCGCCGCCAGGCTCAGGGCGGCCTCTAAACGGTAGTGGTCGGCCGGTGTCGGCTTGGCCGGCAGCCACGGCTCGACGGCCAGCACCAGCTCGGGGGTCGGGGCGGCGTCGTACTCCCGGACCATCAGTTCTCGGCGTCGGGCCGACGACCGCCAGTGAACCCACCGGAGACTGTCCCCCGGCCGGTACGGGCGGACGCCCCGCACGTCGGCCTGGTCGGCCGTCGCCCGGCGGAGGACCCGGCGGTTCTGCACGCTGTCCCCGGCCGCGTGGGCCGCCCACCGCCGCAGGCCCTCGGCGTCGATCGCCCCGACCGCGGGCAGGACGACCACCTCGGCCGGTTCGCCGGACGGCCGGTCGTAGCGGACGAACCCGAACGGGTAGTCCGACCCGATCACCGGCCGCGTGAACCGGTGCCGGCCCCGGCGGGGGAACGCCCGCCGCCCGCCGAGTTCGGCCTCCTGACCCGGGGCGAGCCGCTCGACCAGCCCGAGCCGGACCGGCCCGCCGGCCACCCAGACGGCCACCGCCGGCCGGGCCGAGTCGTTCCGCACCCGGACGGCCGCCCACACCTCCTCGCCGGCGTGGGTCGGCGGGGCCGGGGCCGAGGGGAACACCCGCACCCGCCGGACCTGGAGCCGGGCCAGCACCCCGTTGACCACCAGCAGGGCGGCCATGGCGTAGGCCAGGAGGAGGATCAGGTTCAGGCTCTTGAACCAGCCGACCGCCCCGAGGACGGCCGCCGCCGCCAGCCAGGCCAAGCCCTCGTTGGTCAGCTGGAGCCGGCCGCCGGGTGGGACGGCCTCGGCCTCGTGGCTCAGCATGGGTGGCATCACCTCCCGTAGGGTGGGCGGAGGCGGTCCTGCGGACCGCCGAGGCCCACGATGGGGCGTACCGAGAGCTGTGGGCCTCGCCCCGCCTCCGGCGGGCCTCCGCCCACCCTACGAATCCGCCCCCCGTCCGCTCCCGCCATCACGCCGGCACCTTGATCTTGCCCAGCACCTCGCGGACGACCGGGCCGGCGTCCGGCGGGCCGCCCCCGGCCCAGCCCTTCGAGATCAGCCGGTGGGCCAGGACCGGCTCGGCCAGAACCTTCACGTCGTCCGGCACCGTATAGTCCCGGCCGTCGGTCAGGGCGTGGGCCTGGGCCGCCCGGTACAGGGCCAGGGCCGCCCGGGTACTCGCCCCCAGGGCCAGGTCCGGGTGGGACCGGGTGGCGGCCACCACGTCCAGGACGTAATCGGCGATCGCGGCATCAACCCGGACGGCCCGGGCCCGGGCTTGCAGGGCCACGACATCGGCCGCCGACACCACCGGCTTCAGCCCGTCGGACGGCTCACCGGCCCGGTGCTGGGTCAGGATGGCCCGCTCCGCCTCCCGGTCCGGGTAGCCCGGCCGGACCCGCAGGAGGAACCGGTCGAGCTGGTTCTCCGGGAGCGGGAAGGTGCCCTCGAACTCGTGCGGGTTCTGGGTGGCGACGACCAGGAACGGCGGCCCGAGCGGGCGGGTCACCCCGTCGGCCGTCACCTGCCGCTCGCTCATCGCCTCCAGCAGGGCCGACTGGGTGCGGGGGGTGGCCCGGTTGATCTCGTCGGCCAGCACCACCTCGGCGAACAGCGGCCCGGGCTGGAACTCGAACTGCCCGGCCTTCTCCTTGTACACCGTCACCCCGATCAGGTCGCCGGGCAAGAGGTCCGGGGTGAACTGGACGCGGCTGAACCGGCCGTCCAGGCTCCGGGCCAAGGCCTTGGCCAGCAGCGTCTTGCCGACCCCGGGTACGTCTTCGAGCAGCAGGTGGCCGTCGGCCAAGAGGGCGACCACCGCCAGCCGGACGACCTCCGGCTTCCCCAAGAACGCCCGGCCGACGTTCTCCCGGAGGGCGGCCAGGGTTCGGGCGACCTGGGCGGCCGGCTCGGGGCGGGCGGGGGAGGTCAGCCCCCCGGCGGTCGGCGGGGTCGGTGCGACGCTCATTCCGGGCCGGCCCCTCGCTCGGACGGGAGTGTTCAATGTTTAGTGTTTAGTGTTCCGGTGGGCGGCCGCAACCCCTCCGCCCGGCCCACCGGAAGCCGGGCGGCCCAACTCGTGTTGCCACCTCGACCGCTCACCGCAGGGCCCGGAACCGAGCCCGATGGGCCGGTGGTGACCGATTCGTAACGACTGCCCCGGATGGGCGGCCGACGTCGAAGCCGGGCCGAGCGTGCTGGCGTGCGTCCGCCACTGGGGCAACAACCGGCCGCCAGACCGCTACCGACCCGCCATCGCCCGAATTGGGAAGACGGGCGACCGGAGTGAATGGAGTCGCGATATCCGGCTTCAGACGCACCGAACTCGGGGTAAATGACGCCGACCCACGTCCCGGGCATCGGGAGGCGGGTCGGACGAGCTCCGGGATCAACGTGATTGCTAGTGGGCAGTCCCAGGGTTGAGCTGGGGAGCTAGTAGTTCATTGCACCTGATCTGGGGCGTTCCTATCGTGTCTCCTGACCCCGGTCAGGAGGACGGCGATGCCCC
>JAIEQN010000113.1 GCA_019747685.1 Gemmataceae bacterium | reverse complement strand
CCTGGACGCGGAAGCCGCCCTGCGGGTGCTGGCCTACAGCATCCGGCGGTAGATCGGATGTCTTCAACACGGCATTGTTGTTTCTTTAGCAACTCTATTTTAGTTCTATTTGCGCGCCGAATCGCCGCGGAAATCCAAGGGCTTCGACACCACTTTTCTGCCCGGATAGTCGGTATATTCCTGCCCCGGTGGTCGGTATCGAGGCCCGGAAACCTGCCCCGGTGGTCGGTAGTTCCCTGCCCGGATGGTCGGTATCCGCTCTGCGATCCCTGCCCCGGTGGTCGGTATCCCAGACCGCCTGCGGGAACGGCCCCAAACGCACGCTCACCGTCGCTCCCGTGCCGATTCCTGCCCGGATGGTCGGTATCCGCGGGCGGGCTGATCCCGCCCCCCCCCACGGCGAACGGTTCTCATGGGGCGCACGCCGCCGGCTCCGATCCGAGCGATAACGGACACACTCGGCAGATCACGCCTTCTCCCCACCTCCGCTTGAAACTGTTTGCCCGTACACTACGATCCCACCCAGCGCGATCCCCGGAGGCGATCATGGCCGCGCTGGTGGCCCATATGGATGCCGACGCCTTCTACGTCTCCGCCGAGCGGGTGCGGCGGCACACCCTCCGCGGCAAGCCGGTGGCCGTGCTCGGCAACCAAGGCGCGTGTGTCATCGCCAAGAGCTACGAGATGAAGGGCTGCGGAGTAAAGACCGGCGAGCCGATCTGGGAGGCGGTCAAGAAGTGCCCGGAGGGCGTGTTCCTGAAGCGGGATTTCCGGTGGTACGAGGTGTTGAGCCGGGACATGCTCGACGCTCTGGCGTCATTCTCTCACAAGATCGAATATTACTCGATCGACGAATTCTTCTTCCACGTCGCCCCAGCCAGTTCGGCGGCGGTCGACGCCTTCGCCCGCGAGGTGCGGGACACGATCGGGAAGAAAGTCGGCGTGCCGGTGACGGTGGGGATCGCCCGCACCCGCTCGCTGGCCAAGCTGATCTCCGACACCGCCAAGCCGTGCGGCGCGTCGGCGGTGGTCGGCCCCGAGCGCGAGCGGGAGCTGCTGGCCCGCCTGCCGGTGACGGAGATCACCGGCATCGCCTCCCGCCGGGCGGCCCGGCTCGCGCCCTACGGCATCCGCACCTGCCTGGATTTCACCCGCGCACCGGGGCACCTGATCCGCCAGCTCCTCACCGTCGCCGGGCACGACCTGTGGCGCGAGCTGAACGGCCACCAGATACAGCCGATCAACACCGCCCGCATCCCCCACAAAACCCTCTCCCGCGGCGGCAGCCTGGGCGGTGCGGTGGCGCAACCGAGCTTGCTCTGGGCCTGGGCGGTGCGGAACCTGGAGCGGCTGATCGAGGAGCTGGAGTTCCACGCCGTCAAGCCGGCCCGCCTGACGGTGGAGCTTTCGCACCGGGACGGCTCCGGCACCCAGGGGGACGCGCCGCTGGAAATCCCCACCGACCGCTTCGACGAGCTGCTCGACGCCATCCGGGTCGGCATGCGCCACGCCTGGCGGCCCGGCGTGCCGGTGTCGCACATGCACCTGACCGCCTCCGAGCTGCGCCGCGCCCGCGGCCAGCAGCTCAGCCTGTTCCGACTCCCAAGCCCGAAGGCGGCGGCGATCGCCACGCTGAAACGCGAGGTCAACGCCCGCTTCGGCCGCTTCGCCCTCCGCAGCGGCGCGACGCTGCCGCTGACCTCGATCTACGCCGACCCCTCGAACGATTACGACATCTGTGACGTGCGCGGGAAATCCTGCTTCTGACGGCCCCGGCACGACGCCCGCCTTCGAGCCCTCATCACGTCCATGTGTGCCGGAATCGCCGTCGCCCGGAGCGAGCTGCCGCTGGAGCTGATCGATACCCACGGGCTCAGCCGCCGCATCTACGATCGCGGCGGCGAGAAGGAGATCCGCTTCCTCTGGCGGGACGGCGAGCCGCTGCTGCCGGTGTGGACGTGCGGGCGGCTCTGCGTCGAGCGCTGGGGCTGCCGGGCCCGTCGCTCCCGCCTGCCGCCCACCGGCTGGACGTGGCGAACGACGGTAGAAGCCGGCGGCTGGGGCCAGGTGGAGGCCGAGCCGGTGGAGATTCCGGCGAGCTTCGCCCTCAGCAACGGCATCTGGTACGCGGTGAAGGAGGCGATCCGCGGCGTGCGGGTGCTCGACGAGCGCGGCGAGCCGGCGGTGTACCTGATGATCGAGCCGGCGAGCCACTACTTCCGGGTGATGACGCGGGCGGAATGGATGCCGGTGCTGGTTGGTGAGGTGATCTGAGCCCTGGCGGGCTCAGGCCAGTTACCCCCAAGCCTCGCACTGGCCGCGTCGATGGGCCGACTCGGCATGGGGATAACTGGCCGTAGGCTCAGGTTATCATGGGCACCGCCATCTACGGCCCAGCCACCTGCCAGCGTCACAACTCGAACAACTCTCCCTTACCCGGCAGCAGCTCCTTCAAGGTGTCTCGAACGCAGCGGCAGACCAGGAGCACCGTGCGGATGCGTAGACAGATTCCGACCCAGAGCCGCATGCGTGCGGGCATCCACCTTGCCCGCCGCCGGTCACGGAGGAGCGTGCGAACGTGCGGGAGAAGCGTGGCGTGACGAACCGCGTCCGGAAAGGCGAACTTGAGACAGAGCCACACGCGGGGCAGGGAAGGAACCAGGTGGGAAGACGCAAGCAGGGCCGGGGCCGGCCAGGAGAGGACGAACCGAATCGTGCCGTCGGCACAGGCGAAAAGAAGCAAGAGGATCGTCAGCAACGGCCCGAAGTCGCCGCCTTCCGGAGCGCGGCCGGACGGTATGGGTGGCTCACCGTCACCCCCTCCGTCGCCACTTGCCTCCCCGGAGCCTCCATCTCCACCCCCACCCCCACCGTCTGAACCCCCGTCCGCTGCCGCGCCGATCACCACCGGGGAAGCCGACGCGCTGGCCGTGGTCGTCGAAGGATTGCGAGCTGCGGAGACGTGGCCACCGACACGAGCGTAGTCCTGTGCGTGGTGCCGAGCGTTGCGGGGCGGCGGAGGCGGGCGTAAGTCGGAGCACATCCTGTTATCCTCAGAAGGCGATTGGAGCCCCGGCGATTTGGAATAGTCGGGTAGCTCCGAAAGTGAAAAGCCGCACCTTCCTCTAACGCTAACGTGAGCCGAGCAGGCCCGCAAGGGAGTAGTTCGCCGGCCAACTCCACTTCTTGCAGCGGATCGACTTGCGCCGTAGTGTGTCATAATGTACCTTCTGACACACTGCCGGTGCCATCCGGTCTGTTCGCCGTTGAGCAACCGCCTAGCCGCTCCAGCCGGCCTCAGCACCGGATGCGTTTGATCTCGTCGAGGGTGAACCGGCCCGGCCTCGGGTATTTGGCCGTCGGGCCGAGTTCTGCCGAATCCCCCGGCCGGGGAGGGGCCTCCATCTTGGCATGGAACCCCACCCCCCCACCGCCGCGGGCCTCCGGGCGGTCGCCGAGCGGGCCCTGCGGGAGGCCGAGCGCCGGCTCCCGCCGTACTCGGCGGCCCGCAGCCGGAAGGACTTCACCCAGCACCAGCTGTTCGCCGTCCTGGCCCTCAGGGCCTACCTGGGGACCGACTACCGGGGGGTGGCGGCCGTCCTCCGCGACTCCCCGGACCTCCGGGCGGCCCTCGGGCTGGCCAAGGTCCCGCACTACTCGACCCTCTGCTACGCCGGCCGCCGGTTCGGCCGGCCGGACCGCCCGTGCGCGGCCGCCGCCTGACGGCCGAAGGCCAGCGACGGCCGGCGGACGGAAGGTTTCAACAAGAGCTACCGAAGGTTTCAACAAAGAATTTAACACAATTCATCGATTATTCATGACTACTCATCTTGCCTATACTGTCTGGCCCAGGTAAAACCACATCTCCCGCCGCCCCCGCCCCGGTTGCCCCACCCGCACGATCCGGCCGAGTGACCCGCACCATGACCTGGCTCACCCGCCGGCTGTTCCGCCTCGCCCTCGCCCGCCCGATCGCCCGGCCCGCCCGCCGCACCCGGCTCGGGCTGGAGGGGTGCGAGGGGCGGGACCACCCGAACGACTTCGGCCTGGGGTCGGCGGCGTTCGGCCCG
>JAIEQN010000373.1 GCA_019747685.1 Gemmataceae bacterium | reverse complement strand
CCAGGGGCGTCAGCCCCTGGTCCGATCACCAACCCCTGGTCCTCAACACCCCGCCCGCGGTACACTGAACCCCACCGCCTCGCGCCTCCTCCCCGGAGCCTCACCGCCATGACGTGCCGGCTCGCGCCCCTCGCGCTGCTCCTCGCCGCCGCATCCCCGGCCGCCGCCCAGGTCCCGCCGGACAAGACCCTCGCCACCATGCAGCCGGCGGCCGGCTGGCAGGTCGAGCTGTTCGCCGCCGAGCCCCTGCTGGTCAACCCGACCAGCATGGACGTGGACCACAAGGGCCGCGTCTGGGTGGCCGAGGCCGTCAACTACCGGCGGAAGAACTTCAACCGGCCCATCCTCCGCGAGGAGGGCGACCGCATCGTCGTGCTCGTGGACACGGACGGCGACGGCAAGGCCGACGAGTCGAAGGTCTTCTACCAGGGCAAGGACCTGTACGGGCCGCTCGGGGTGTGCGTCTCGCCCCACGCCGACGGCCAGGCGCTGACGGTCTACGTCTGCCAGTCGCCGGACATCCTCGTCTTCGAGGACAAGGACGGCGACCTCAAGGCCGACGGGCCGCCCAAGAAGCTGCTGACCGGGTTCCGCGGGTTCGACCACGACCACGGCGTCCACGGGCTGAACATCGGCCCGGACGGCAAGCTCTACTTCACCGTCGGCGACAGCGGGGTGGACGGCCTCAAGTCGAGCGACGGCAAGGGCCGCGTCTGGAAGTCGAACGACACCGACTGCCGGGCCGGGACCGTCTGGCGGTGCGACCCGGACGGCACCAACCTGGAGCTGATCGCCCACAACTTCCGGAACAACTACGAGTGCTGCGTCGACAGCTTCGGCGAGGTCTGGCTGTCGGACAACGACGACGACGGCAATCAACAAACGCGCATCTGCTTCGTGATGCCCGGCGGGAACTACGGCTACTACCCCCGCGGGGCCGGCCAGACCCACTGGCACGAGGAGCAGCCCGGCATCGTCCACAAGACGCTGCGGACCGGGTTCGGCAGCCCGACCGGCATCACCTTCAACGAGGGCGGGCTGTTCGGCGACAAGTACCGCGGGGCGTTGTTGCACTGCGACGCCGGGCCGCGGGAGGTGCGGGCGTTCTTCCGCAAGCCGAAGGGGGCGGGCTACGAACTCGACAAGGAGGTCATCCTGACGAGTTCGGACAACTGGTTCCGGCCGAGCGACGTGACGGTGGCCCCGGACGGCAGCATCTTCGTCTGCGACTGGTACGACCCGGGCGTCGGCGGGCACGGCATGGGCGACTGGACGCGGGGCCGCGTTTTCCGCCTCACCCCGAAGGGGCATAAGGGCTACAAGGTGCCGGCGGTTGACCTCGATAAGGCGGCCGGGGTGCTGGCGGCGCTCGGGTCGCCGTGCCAGGCCACTCGCGCCCTCGCGCTGAGCGAGATCAAAGCCGACCCGAAGAGGGCGGCGGACGTGGTGCCGGCCGGTATGACTTCCGACGACTGGTTCCTCGCCGTCCGGTCCCATTGGCTCGTGTTCCCGTCGCTCGCTAGCAACGACCCAGCGGTCGTCGAGGCGGTGACGCCCAAGCTGGCCCTGTTCTACGGGCGGACGACCGACCCGGCGGTGGCGGCCCAGTTGATGCGGATCGTCGGCCGGAGCCCGGAGGGGGTGAAGTTCGGAACGGCCTCGCCCGACGGGTCGGCGGCCCCGCCCCCGGGCCAGTTGAAGGCGATGGCCCCGATCGACCGGGAACAGCTTCTACTCATGCGGTCCGCCCCGGCCGACCAGGTGAAGGACGCGTTCTACTTGCTCGCAAAGAGGTACGACGGCCAGGACCTCTTCTACCGGGCGGCCCTGAACATCGCCTGCGGGACCGACCCGAAGCGGCGAGACGCCATCCTGGCCGATTTCGACAAGCACTTCCCGGAGTGGAACGACACGGTCGCCGACCTCGTCTGGGAACTCCGGCCGAAGTCGGTCCTGCCGCGGCTCGGGCAGCTCCTCGCCGACCCGACGCTCACCGGCCCGCAGAAGGCCCGCATCGTCGACATCCTGGCCGCCAGCGACGACCCGTCGGCCGGCCCGAAGGTGCTGGCCGTCATTACGGCGAGCGTCCCCCCCGAGGTCAAGGCCCGGGCCATCGAACACGTCAAGCTGTTCCTGCCGACCAAGTGGAAAGGGCTGCAAGGGGACGACCTGCGGGCCGCCGTCGCCGCCCTGACGAAGAACCCGGCCGACCGGGCCACCGCCCTCCAGCTCGCCGCCGCCACCGGCTCGGCCGAGTACGTCCCGCTCGCCCTGGGCATGGCCTTCGCCCGGCCGGAGGACGTGCCCGACCTCCGGGCCGAGGCCGTCAGCACCCTCGGGCGGCTCAAGTCGGCGGAGTCGGTCGCGGCGTTGAAGAAGCTGGCCGCCCTGCCCGACCCGACCCGGCAGCGGCAGCCGCTGGTCGCCGAGGCCCTGGCCGCCCAAGTCGGCAACAACCCGAAGGACGAGGTCGGCCGGTCCGCACTGACCGCCCTGCAAGGGCTGGCCGGCGAGAAGGACGCCGAGACGGCCCGGGCGGCGGTCGAGGCCCTGGCCGGCACCCGGCCCGGCACCATCTGGCTGCTAGAGCAGCACGCCGCCAAGAAGCTATCCGAGCCGCTGACCGCGGCCGCCGGGCGCCTCTTGCGGAACAGCCCGTACCAGGACCTGCGGAACAAGGCCCTGGTCGCCTTCCCGGCCCCCGGCAAGCTCGACCCGAAGAAGCTGCCGACGATCTACGAACTCACCCGCCGGACCGGCGACGCGGCCCGCGGCGAGAAGGTCTGGAAGGAGAGTCTGGCCGGGGCCGCCCAGTGCGCCAAGTGCCACACGGTCCGCGGCGAGGGCGGGCAGGTCGGCCCGGACCTGTCGATGATCGGCGTCAAGGGGAGCCGGGAGAACCTGTTCGAGTCGATCCTCAACCCGTCGAAGGCCATCGCCGACCAGTACGTCCAGAACCAGGTGACGACGGCCGGCGGCGTGACCGTCACCGGGCTGGTGGTGGCCGAGGCCGACGGCGGGGTGACGATCCGGGACGCCAACGGCAAGGACACGGTCATCCCGAAGGACGAGGTCGAGAGCCGGAAGAAGGTCGGCATCTCGATCATGCCCGAGGACGTGGTCGCCGCCCTGACCGAGGACGAGTTGGTCGACCTCGTCGCCTACCTGGAGACGTTGCGGACGGCCGCCTACACGCCGGAGAGCTTCCGGGTCCACGGGCCGTACCCGGCGGACTCGATGCAGGCCGCCCTGGACAAGATCACCGACCCGCCGGCCGAGGGCGGGAAGCTCCTGCGGCCGGACGCGAAGGGGTACTTCGACCTCGCCGCCCTGCACGGGGACGCCGGGCAGAACTCGGCGTCGTACCTCGTCACCACGATCGAGTCGCCCGTCGATCAGGACGCCGAGGTCCGGCTCGGGACGGACGACGGGGCGAAGCTGTGGGTGAACGGGGCGGAGGCGTTCAAGACGGCCGCCACCCGGGCCGCCGAGCCGAACCAGGAGACGGTCCGGGTAAAGCTCAAGAAGGGGCCGAACGCGATCATGCTCAAGGTGGCCAACGGGAACAACCCGCACGGAGCGTACTTCACCGTCCTCAGCGGCCAGGAGCTAAAGGCCGGGAAGTAGCCGGGTTCGGCGGGTGGGGGCGTGAGCCCCCGGCGGCATTCGCCCTCCCGGCGGCCGCCCAACAACCGTCGGTCCGATTGGGTTCATTGGTTCGGCCGCGGGGTGTGCGTGCTGCCGAACCAAACCAATGAGAGCCGAGCGGGGCCACGCCCGCGGCGGCCGGCCCTACCCCCCGGCCGGCGGCCGGGTTACACTGGCCGGTGTCCCCCGTCCGCCGGAGTTCCGCCGTGTCCATCCCGCGCGTCACCTGCCCCGAGTGCGGGGCCGGGCTGAGGTCGAAGACCGGGTTCACCGCCGGGGAGGCGGTGGCCTGCCCGAAGTGCGAGACCGAGTTCACCGTCGAGGACCCGGACGACCGGCCGCGGCGGCCGCGGGTGGCGGCGGCGGCCGACGACGATGACGACGACCGGCCGCGGCGGGCCCGGGTCG
>JAIEQN010001122.1 GCA_019747685.1 Gemmataceae bacterium | reverse complement strand
TCTCCGTCCGGCCCCCGCGCCACCAAGACCCCGAGCCGACCCATGCCCCTCCCCCGCCGCCGGCCGCCCCGCCTCGGGGTCACCCCGCTCGAAGACCGGGTCGTCCCGGCGGTCGGGGACCTGTTCATCAGCGAGGTCCACTTCGACCCGCTCTTCGGCGACCCGAACACCCAGCAGTACATCGAGCTGCGGGGCCGGGCCGGCGCCGTCATCGCCCCCGGCACCTACTTCGTCGCCCTCGACGGGGACGCCCCGGCGACGAACAGCGAGCCGGGCCGGGCCAACGCCGTCTTCGACCTCGGCGGCCTCGCCCTCGGGTCGGACGGCTACCTGGTCATCTCCCAGGGCGGCAGCACCTACGACTACCGGGCCGGGGCGACCGTCCTCCGGGCGGCCGGGGACGAGGGGTTCGCCGGCCTGCCCGGGAACCGGTTCGCCGGCAGTGCCGCCATCGGCTCGAACCTCGAGTTCATCTTCGGGGCCAACACCTTCCTCCTGGTCGAGTCCCCGACCAAGCCGACCCCGAACACCGACTACGACGGCAACGACGACGGCGCCCTGGACGGGGCGGCCGCCCGGTGGACCGTCCTCGACTCGGTCGGCGTCCTCGGCACGTTCGTCGGCGGGGACGCCAACCAGATCGGGTACGGGCAGATCAACTTCGCGGTCGGCGGGCTGGGCAAGGTCCCGGCCGGCAGCACCCTCGTCAACGCCCTCGACTTCGGGTACGTCGCCCGGGTCGGCGAGTCGACCGGGTTCGCCCCGGCCGACTGGGTGGCCGCCCAGACGGCCGACGGGGGGAACGGGGTGTTCCGGCTGGAGTCGAGCCCGTTCGGGTTCCCGACCGTCGGCTACCTAGCCGGGCGGGCCCTGGACCACCTGGGGACGGCCAACTTCGTCGCCTCGGTCGGCGGGACCAAGTTCGCCGACGCCAACGGGAACGGGGTGCGGGACGCCGGCGAGGGCGGGCAGGCCGGGGCCACCCTCTGGGTCGACCGGAACGGGAACGGGATCCGGGACTCGTACACCACCGCCGTCGAGCCGGACGACTTCGCCTTCGGGGACGAGCTGACCAACGCGGTCAACGGCGTCACCCTGACCGAGGAGAAGCACCTCGGCGACTCGATCATCTTCGGCCGGAGCATCGCGGCCAGCCAGGGCGGGCGGGGGAGCAGCTCGACCGGGGAGCGGTCGTTCGGCCGCGCCGGGATCGACTGGTTCGACGAGGGTGGCCGGCTGCGGATGGACTTCTACCGCCCGGTCCAATCGATCTCGATCGACTTCATCGCCGGCGGGCTGGTCGACTACTTCGGCCGGATCGACGCCTTCGCCGCCGACGGCACCCTCCTGTCCACCTTCCGGTCGAACGGCATCCGGGACGCGGTGACCACCCTGACCATCAACCGGCCGGCCGCCGACATCGCCTACGCCACCGCCTACTCGGACCCGGCCGGGTCCCCGTTCGGGCTGTTCGACAACCTCCGGTTCACCCGCCCGGAGGAGACCGGCACCAGCGGGCCGGACGGGGCGTACCGGGTGGACGGGCTCCAGGACGGGACGTACCGGCTGCGGGAGGTCCGGCGGGGTGGGACGACCCAGACGTTCCCGACCAGCCCGGGGTTCTACGACGCGACGGTCGCCGGCGGGGTCCCGGTCCGCGGGCTGGACTTCGGGAACACCGGCCTGGGCGGCGGGGCGGACCTGACCGGCAACCCGGTGCTGGTGGCCGGCGGGGGCGGCGGCCAAGTGGTCGCCTTCCGGGCCACCGGGGACGGCCGGCTCGACCCGGCCGCGCCCGTCACCCTGCCGATCCTGCCGCTGGCCGACAGCCCGTTCACCGGGGTCCTCCGGTCGGCCTCGGCCGATGTCGACGGGGACGGCATCCCGGACTACGTGGTGGTCACCGGCCCGGGGACGGCGGCCCGGTTCGCGGTGGTGGACGGGGCCGACGCCCTGACCCTGCTGGTCCCCCCGACCCCGGTGTTCGCCGGGAGCGAGGGGTTCGACGGCGGGGCGTTCGTGGCCGCCGGGGACATCGACGCCGACGGCCGGTCCGAGCTGGTGTTCACCCCCGACCAGGGGGGCGGCCCGCGGGTCACCATCTTCTCGGCCCTGCCGACCGGGCTGACCGTCCGGGCCAACTTCCTCGGGATCGCCGACGCCAACTTCCGGGGCGGGGCCCGGCCGGCGGTCGGGGACGTGAACGGGGACGGCAAGGCCGAACTGCTGGTGGCCGCCGGGGTCGGGGGCGGCCCGCGGGTGTCGCTGTTCAACGGGGCGACCCTGTTCGGCAGCCGGACCCGGCTGGTGAGCGACTTCTTCGCCTTCGACCCGTCCCTGCGGGACGGGACGTTCGCGGCCATCGGGGACGTGGACGGTGACGGCAAGGGCGACCTGGTGTTCGGGGCCGGGTCGGGGGGTGCCCCGCGGCTGCTGATCGTCGACGGCCAGACGCTGCTGGCCAACGGCGTCCGGGCGGCCCTGGCCAGCCCGATCTCGAACTTCTTCGTCGGCGGGGACGAGGGCAGCCGGGGCGGCGCCCGGGTGTCGGTCCTGGACGTGGACGGGGACCGGCTGGCGGACGTGGCGGTCGGGGCCGGGGAGGGCGAGGCCGGCCGGGTGCGGGTGTACCGGGGGGCCGAGCTGGTGGCGGCCGACGGCGAGCCGACGGCCATCCAGGACGTGTTCCCGTTCGGCGGGGCGGCCCTGGCCGACGGCGTCTACGTCGGCTGACCCGGGCCGGTCTGGTGCTGGTGGCACAGACAGGAATGTCTGTGCCCGGCCCGCGCCGGCGGGAATGCCGGTGCCACCAGACCGAGGCGCTGCCCGATTCTTGCTCGCGTTGTCCGGTCGGCCGGGGATGATGCGTTGATCCGGTCGGGGGTCCGTCCACCTCTCCCCCGACCCGGCCGATTGTTTTGGCCGCCGGCCGGGCCGCCCCGGATGACCCTCACGGGGGCTCGCACCCTTCCCCGTCCCCGCCGTCGCCCCCAGGAGCCGGTCCCATGTTCCGCTCCGCCCCCGCCTCGGCCTCCACCCGCTCGAAACCCGGGTCGTCCCCACGTTCGGGGACCTGCTTCAGACCCTGAACAACCCCGCCCCATCGGTCAACGACCAGTTCGGCTACTCGTTGGCCACCTCCGGGGACCGGGCGGTGGTCGGGGCCCCGCTCGACTCGCCCGGCGGGGTCACCGCAGCCGGCACCGCCTACGTCGTCGACCTGACCACCGGGGCCCTGGTCGCCACCCTGAACAACCCGGACCCGGACGAGTTCGACTTCTTCGGCGCCTCGGTGGCCATCTCCGGGGACCGGGCGGTGGTCGGGGCGAACGCCGACGACCCCGGGGGGGTGAACAATGCCGGCAGCGCCTACGTGTTCGACCTGACCGCCGGGCCGGCCCCGCCGGCGCTCCCGCTCGTCAACCCCGACCCCACCGACAGCGACTTCTTCGGCGTCTCGGTGGCCATCTCCGGGGGCCGGGTGGTGGTCGGGGCGGAGGGCGACTCCCCGGGCGGGGTGGACCAGGCCGGCACCGCCTACGTGTTCGACGCCGCCTCCCGGGCGAAGACCGCGACCCTGAACAACCCGGCCCCGGGCAAGGGAGACGGCTTCGGGTACTCCGTGGCGATCTCGGGGGACCGGGCGGTGGTCGGGGCGGTCGGCGACTCCCCGGGCGGGGTGAACCGGGCCGGCACCGCCTACGTGTTCGACCTGACCGCCGGGCCGGCCCCGCCCCCGGCCGCCACCCTGAACAACCCGGACCCGGCGGCGGGCGACGAGTTCGGCATCGCGGTGGCGATCAGCGGCACGCAGGTGGTCGTCGGGGCGGATCAGGACGGTCCGGGTGGCGTGCTGCGGAGCGGGGCGGCCTTCGTGTTCGACCTGACCGCCGGGGCCACGCCGGCCGCGGCACCCCTGCCCAACCCGAACTCGGCCGACAACGACCGGTTCGGCATTTCGGTGGCCATCACCGGGAACCGGGCGGTGGTCGGGTCCAGGTTCGACGACCAGAGCGGGGTGTCCGACGCCGGCGGCGCCTATGTGTTCGACATCG
>JAIEQN010000670.1 GCA_019747685.1 Gemmataceae bacterium | reverse complement strand
TTGCCCGCCATCGGTTCCCCTCTCCTGGTCCGCCGGGGTTAGCTTAACCGGCGGTCCAGTTTTCGGGGTCCACTATACCTTGGAGCGGGCGAAGCTGCCGGAGAGGTACTGGTTGCACCACCGCTGAGCGAGTCCGGCGGTGCCGGCGGCGGGGAGGACCGCCGCCGGGCGAGCTTGGCGGAGGGTGTCTATGTAGTCGTCCACCGTTGCCTCGCGGGCTCCGTCGACTTCGAGGTATTTGGGAAGTTCTTCCAACAGTTGGTCCCAGGTCGTCTCCCGGACCGCCGCCTCGGGGGGCGGTGTTACTCCTTCACGATTCGCTCCGCGGCGGACACAGCCCGTGGCCGGCGTGTACGTGGGTTGCGAGGCGTATACGAAACTATAATCTACGCTGTAAGATGTTTACTCGGTACGGTCTGCATCCGAGGTGATGTAGTGATCATCCCCACGAAAAGTGGACGCCCAGTTAACGGCGGGTCTGGTTGCACGTACGTTCAAACTCGACCGGGGACAAGGACCCCGGAGCGGAATGACGGCGGACGCGGTCGTAGAGTAACCTCCAGGTACTCGAACAGCACCGCCCGTGCCTGGCCGCGGGTGGCGAACACCTCGTCGGGCGTCAACTCGCACTTCAGCCGCCCGAAGGAGCCCTCGACCGGCGCGTCGTCCCAGCACCGGCCGACGCCGCTCGGGCTGCACACGATTCCGGTCGAGGTCAGCACCCGCTGGTAGTGGTCGCTGGCGGACCGGCTCCCCCGGTCCGAGTGGGCCACCAGCCCCTCGCCCGGGAGCCGTCGGCGGATCGCCATCCCCACGGCATCGGCGACCAGCCGGCTCTCCGTCGTCTCGGCCATCGGCCACACCGCCACCGCCCGGCTGAACAGGTCCTCGACCACCGCCGGGCACAGCCCCCCTCGCCGGCCGGGGTGTACGTGATGTCCGCGCGCCACGACTCGTTCGGCCCCGCCGGGGCGAAGTCGCGGGTCAGCGGATTCTCGGCCGCCGGCAGCCGGCAGTTCGAGTCGGTGGTGCGGACGAACCACCTCGGCGCCCTGGCCCGGATGCCGTGCTCCCGCATGAGTTCGGCGGCCGTGTTCTCCGAGCACTCGTACCCGCGGGCGTTCAGCTCGGCCGTCATCCGCGGGCTGCCGTACCGCCGCTTGACCTCGGCGTGAATCTGCCCGATCGGGCCGACCGGTTCCCGCCGCCACTCCTCGGTCGGGCTGTCGGGCCGGGCGGCCCAGGCGTGGTACCCGGACGCCGACACCTCCAGCGCCCCGCCCACCCAGGTGACGGGCCACTCGCTCTCGCGGTCGGCGTTGGACCGGAACGTCAGACCGGCGTGCTGGCGAGGTACGTGGCGGCCTTTTCTAGCAGGTCCCGACCGACCCGGAGGCGGGCGTTCACGGCCCGCAGGCGGCGCGGCTCGTCGTCGGCCGGGGTCGGGCCGCCGTGCCCCGGGGAGGCGCCGCCGCCCCGCTCCTCGAACGCCTTCGTCCAGGTGCGGAGGGGGTTCTCGCCCACGCCGAGGCGGCGGGCCACCTCGGCCACCGCGGGCTTCGGGCCGGTGGCCATCCTCACGGCCTGGAGCTTGAACTCGGCCGTGTCCGTCGAGCGCTCCCGAGGCATCGGCGGGCTCCTTGGTCGGAGTCTACACCGCTAACCTCGTGTCCACGAACCTTGGGGAACCTCACGGTACCCGCGTCGCGGTAGGGCACAGTCGCACATGGTGCCGCCCGGTCAACGCTGCCGAGCCGCCCGGACGGCCTCCTCCGCCTTGTCGGCCTGCACCGCTACCTGCTTGTAGCGCCTGCGGTCGGCCTCCACCAGGGTGAGAAGCAGGGGCGAGCCCGGGGCAGTTGTTCGCAGGCGGGCGACGACGGCGGACTCGACCGGGGCCGGCGGCTCGGGGGCGTCCGCGACGGACGGGAGGAGGAGCGACGCGGCCATCGGGGTCGCCGCCCGGGCTATCGCCTGGCGGACCGCGGCGGGGTTTGCGAGCCGCCCCGCGAGCAGGTGGGTTTCGAACCCGCGGCGGCTGCGGAGTTGTCCAAGCGCGGCGGTTAGTTCCATCTCCCCGCGCCGGACCGCGGCGGCGTTCCGGGCGTCGAGGAACTCCTCCGGGTATTGGATGTCCCGCCAGTCCCTCTCCCGCTCCGTCTCCTTCGCCCGGATCAGGTCCGGGAGGGCGAGGAAGTCGCAGGCCCGGCCGCCGTACGGGCCGGTCTCCCGCCGGGCGTAGAGCTCCTCGAACGGCGGGAGCAGGTGGTCCCCCTTCCAGAACTCGAGCCACTCCTCCCGCCCGCTTGCGAGCACCCCGACCTGGAACCGGCGGAACGCGTGCGCCCGCCCGCTCGGCCCCTCGACCGGCGACCGCGCCCGAAACCAGTCGCTCCGGGCGAGCCGCTCGGCCAAGTCGTCCCAGCAGTTCGGGGCGAGGTGCAGGTCGAACTCGTCGGTGTTCCGGTACAGCCCGTAGTACCGGACGGCGTGCCCGCCCATCACCAGGGCGCGGACACCGACCGCCTCGAGGGCGGTCACGACCTCGGCGAGCCTTTCGTCGGCGGTCACAGGAGAGTCCTCCCACCCGCGGCCGCCGTGCGCGGCGAGGAGCTGCATGAGCGGGTGGCGGAGGAGCGCGTCGTTGTCGAGCGGGCCGGCGACGAGCCGGCCGATCTCGTCCGGGGCGGCGTCGAGGTACAGCTCCTCGGCCTCGTGCTGGGAGGTGGCCCGGCCGTCGAGGAGCAGCCGGAGGACCGGTTCGTCGGTCACGCCGGGGACGGCCGGTAGCCCCGCCGGGTCCGGCCCGGCCGCCGCGTGCCTCGTGAGTTCGGTGTGCGCCATGGGGTGCGCCTCAACCACGATTCTACCACGGCCCGGGAGAGGGCGGAACGCGGAACGCCGACCCGGCTCGCGTCAGGGGCGCCGGCACCCGATTGAACCCGGTCGTGCGAGCCGCCCCGTCACGTCTTCCGTCCAACGTCCGACCGGCTGTTGGTCGTCCCAGCCGTTCGGGGGCGGGCGTCCAGGCGCGGGCGGTACCATGCCCGACAAGCGGGCGCGACCGCGGTCACGACGTTGTGCGAATTCCGGGAGGAATGGCTCCGGGCAGGCTTTGGCCTGCGGGGGACGATCGGGGCCGGACTGGGGCCGATCCCCCCCCGAGTCCGAGGCGGAGGCCCGGCTGGCGTGGTCCGCCCGGCGAGGGGCGGCCCGGTGGTGAGCGCTGTTAAGCGCGAAGCAGGCGGCCGAGCAGCTCGGCGTAAGCGATTCGCTGGTCTACGCCTGGTGCGCCGCCTGGGTGCTCCCGCACTGCCGGATGGGACGCCCCGGTAAGCGGAGCCGGATCCCGATCGACCCGGCCGACCTGGCGACCTTCCTCGCCGACCGCAAGCGGGCCGGGGGAGGGCCGAAACCACCGCCGTTCACGCTCAAGCACATCAAGGTGAGCTAGGTCCGTACCCGCCGACCCAGAGGTGATCCGCGAGGGTCGCCCGACGCCCCGGGGGTGACTCCCCGGGGGCGTCTTCGTTTCGGCAGCGGCACGGGGGACAGACGACCGGCGCTGATGACGGAAGGGGGAGGAGTGTCTAGCCCGTGACCCGCCGCACCCCCAGACCCGTGTACCGACCGGGGCGGAGGGCTGGTCACGGCCTGCGACAGCCAGTGCTGCCGGCGCCGGGCGGCCGGAGTACCGCCGGTGGGTGGCCTTGACCTGCCCCGGGCGTCGCCCCGACCGCAGCCGCTGCGACCGTCTGGAAGAACGAGTCCGCGGCTCGTTCGGAGGCACCCCCCGTTGCGCCCTCGGCCGAGGGCGCAACCGAAGCGGGCCGGGACCGGCCTCGAGCCAACCGCTCGTCTCGCCGGCCGACACCTGGCTCGGTCCGGAAGGCGTCCCCTGCCGACCCCCTCGCTGTCGTCCGGGACCACGCCCCGCCCCCGGACGCCCGGTGGGCGGTCCGGGTCGGGGGCGGGTGCAGGGTGGAGTCCGGTCACGCCGCCCCGGCCGGGCTCGGCCGGCGGGCGGTTCTCGCGGGCCGCCCGCTCGG
>JAIEQN010001005.1 GCA_019747685.1 Gemmataceae bacterium | reverse complement strand
TCCCGGACGGTGTAGTCCAGGGTGCCGCGGACGGTCTTGACGAACCCGAGCTTCCACCGCCGGCTGTTGAACCGCCCCTTGTAATACTCCAGCATCTCGTGGTTGGCGTGCCGCAGCCGGTAGAACACGCTCTTGACCATGGCGTCCGCGTTCCGCCCGGTCATCCCCTCCATGATCGGCAACTGCTCCACGTCCCCCATCCCGGCCGGCCCCATCAGCACCACCCGGTTGACCAGGTCCGGGTGCCGGACGGCGAACTCGACCGCCACCTTCCCGCCCAGGCTGCTGGAGACGAGGTGGTACGGCGGGGTCTGGGCGAACTGGTCCAGGTACAGGCGGAGCTGGCCGACCAGGTAGTCGACGTCGACCGGCTCCCGGGCCGCGATCCGCCGGTGCAGGGCCTCCCCCTCGTAGGCCAGGATGTTCGGGGCGTGGACCTCGAAGAACCGGCCCCAGAACCGGCGGTTGAGGTACCACGACTCGGCCTGCTCGGCCAGCCCGTTGAGCAGCACCAGGGCCGGCCGCCGACCGTACTTCTTCGGCCGGAACCGGTCGATCAGCCCGTTCAGCGGGGACGGCATGGGGGGAGCATCCCGGGGCCCGCCGCCGGCCGGCCGGCGGCGTGGTAGAGTTCACAATAGCGGGTCGGCTTCGGCCGGGGGCGGAAATCCGCACACGGCGGCACAGGCCGGGGTGGTCGCCCGGTCCTGCCCTCTCCCCTTGGGGGAGAGGGTGGGTCGTGAGCGGAGCGAACAACCCGGGTGGGGGGAACGAAGCCGACGGCCCTTCCCCCCACCCGCCGCCCTCCGGGCGGCTGTCCCCTCCCCCAAGGGGAGGTGGCGAAGGGGGCTTAACCCCCCACTCGCCCGGAAGCCTCCCGCCAACGAACCGGCCCCCCGGCCGTTTAAGGGGCCGGGGAGCCACGCGCCGGCCGGTCGTAACGGCGAATTGGCTTTGCGGCCCCGGCCCGGCCCCCCGTACAATCATCAAGACCTGTCTTCCGACCGCCCGGCCCCGCGGGACCTCCCCATGGCAACCGTTCGCGTGACCTGCCCGAGTTGCGAGGCCACCGTCCTGCTGAAGGACGAGAAGCTCCTCGGGGCCAAGGTCGAGTGCCCGAAGTGCAAGTACCGGTTCAAGGCCGAGGCCGCCGAGCAGCCGGCCGCCGCCCCCGCCCCGGCCCCGGTGGAAACCGGCGACAAGAAGAAGGACAAGAAGGGCAAGGACAAGGCCCCGGCGGAGGGGAAGAAGGGGAAGAAGAAGCTGCTCATCGGGGTCGGCGTCGGGGTGGCGGCGTTGGTCCTGCTGGCGGTCGGCGGGTTCGTCCTGTTCGGCGGGGACGACAAGAAGCCGGCCCCGCCCGCCCCCGCCCCCCGGACGACCGCGAGCAACACCCCCGCCCAGGGGTCGGCCGCCACGGCCGCCGGTGGGGCGGACGAGGGGGGCACGGCCGAGGGGAAGGAGGACGCCCCGAAGGCCCCGGCCGCCGCCCCGGTCGCCCGCAGCGACAAGGACCCGACCAACCTCCTGCCCAACGACACCGTCGCCGTCTACCGCGTCGACCTGGACCGGCTCCGGGTCAGCCCGATCGGCCAGCCGTTCCTCGACGGGGCCATGCTCGACCTGTTCCGGTCCTCGACCGGGTTGGAGCCGGGCCTGTTGGAGCGGTACATCCACTGCGTCGTCGGGGAGAAGGACCGGGCCCCGTTCGGGGTGCTCCGGCTCAAGCAGCCGGTCGACCCGAAGGTCCTGGCCGGCCGGCTGGCCGGGTCCGGGCCGCCGCAGGCGGTCAACGGCCGGGCCCTCCACCCGATCGCCGACAACAAGTTCCTGACGGCCATCGGCAACGCCCTGTCGTACCGGGCGTTCGTCGGCGACCTGTACGACGCCCCGCCGCCCCCGCCGGCGTCGGCCGGCCAGCCGCTCGGGGCCTGCGCCTACGACTCCCAGACCCTCCTGGTCGGCGACTACGCCGCGGTCGAGCGGTTCCTGGCCGGGCTGAAGCCCGACGGGTACCCGGAGTTCCAGACCGAGTGGCGGAAGGAAATGCCGCCCCCGCCCCCGCCGGACGAACCGGCCGAGGCCGACCCGAAGAAGGACGGGGCGGAAGGGAAGGAGGCGGCCCCGCCGCCGCCGAAGAAGGGGCGGGCCCGGGACTTCACCACCAACCCGACCTACCTGTCGGTCTCGCCCGCGCTGAAGAAGCTACTCAACGGGATCGAGGACGAGCAGCCGCCGACCGGGCCGGCGGCCGTCCTGATGGCCGAGAAGTGGGACAACGCCGCCTACCCCCGCAAGGGCGTCCGCAAGGAGTACGACCCGATCCTGGCGGTCGTCGACCCGGTCCTGGAGAAGGCCCGGTACGTCGGGGCGGCCCTGTGGGTGCTCGACTTCCGCCGGGTGGTGGCCACCGTCAAGGTGGTCGGGACGACGGACGAGGAGATGCGGGCCCTGGCGGTCGAGAAGGTCGGCCCCGGGCTGACCCGGGCGGCCACCGCCCTGTCCCTCTTGCTGTCCAACCCGATTGCGGTGCGGAACGGGGTCAACCCCGAGTCGGGGACCGAGTCCGGCACCGTCGGGCCGCTGGGCGGGGCCGGGTCGTTCACCCCAGGTGGGGGCGGGATCTTCGCCCCGCCGGCGGCCGGCGGCTCGGGCGACTCGATCGGCGGCAGCGGCGGGTCGATGCAGGGGATGATGCAGCAGCAGATGCAGCAACAGATGCAGATGCAGCAGCGGATGCAGGGCGGGGGCGGGTCGATGCAGGGGATGATGCAGGGGATGATGCAGCAACAGCAGCAGCAGATGCAGCAGCGGATGCAGGGCGGGGGCGGCGGCAGTTACCCCATGGGCTACGGGCAGCAGCGGCCCGGCGGCGGGAGCTCCGGCGGCGGGCTCGGCGGCGGCGACGAACTGGGCGGGGGCGGCGGCCTACCGGGGATGGCGAACATGATGCGGGGGATGATGCAGGGGCAGGGGATGATGCCGCCGGGCGCCCCGAAGGTCGGCCCGAAGGGGGCGAACCAGCCGCCCGGCCAGGACGGCGGGACCCAGCTCGACCCCCCGCACATCGACCTGCGGCTGAACGACAACGTCCTGACCCTGGTCGCCGAGCTGAACTGGCCGGAGGAGGAGTTCGCCGCCACCGTCGCCCCCCGGCTGTTCGGGCTGGTCAACCAGGTGAAGGGGAAGGCGGCGGTGTACGCCGGCCACCACACCTGGCACACCCTGGCCGGGGCGGTGTCGAAGTACGTGGCCGACAAGAAGGCCTACCCGCCCGGGACCGCCCCGTCCGGGAAGGCGGACAAGAACCGGCTGCTGATCCCGTTCGACCCGGGCCGGCGGGTCAGCTTCTTCACCGAGTTCCTGCCGTACCTCGGGCGGGACGGGGTGGCCCAGGGGGTCGACCGGACCCGCTCCTGGTTCGACGAGAAGAACGTGATCGCCTCCGAGTCGTGGGTCCCGGAGCTGCTCGTCCCGTACTACCCGCCGGCCGCCTGGCGGGCGTCGTCCCCGCTCGCCCCGGCCCACACGTTCGGCGGGACCAACTACGTGGCCGTCGCCGGGGTCGGCCCGGACGCCGCCCGGTACGACCCGCGGGCCAACCCGGCCCAGGCCAAGCTGGCCGGGATCACCGGGTACGACTGGGGGTCGAAGGTCGAGGAGGTGGCCGACGGCCCGGCCAACACCATCTACCTGCTCCAGGTCCCGCCCGGGTTCTCCCGCCCGTGGGCGGCCGGCGGCGGGGCGACGGTGATGGGCCTGGACCCGAAGGACCCGATGGCCGCGTTCAAGCACAAGCGGGCCGACGGCAAGGAGGGGACGTACGCCATCATGGCCGACGGGACGGTCCGGTGGCTGCCGGCCGACATCCCGCCCCAGGTGTTCCTGGCGATGGCCACCCGGGCCGGCGGGGAGAAGGTGCCGAACCTGGACGAGATCGCCCCCCGGGTCGACCCGGAGGCGGCCAAGCCGGAGGCGGCCCCGGACGCGGCGGCCAAGCCGGCCGAGGCCACCCCGGCGGCCCCGGCCG
>JAIEQN010000002.1 GCA_019747685.1 Gemmataceae bacterium | reverse complement strand
TCACGGCCGGCCCTCCGGCGGCCAGCCGGTGGCCGCCCGCACCAGCCGGGTGACGGCCCGGTCGAGCGGGCCGTCGGTCCGGTCCAGGGCCGGCAGGACGCGGAACCAGACCCAGGTGGCGAGCAGGCCGCCGAGCGGCGGGGAGACGAGCGGGGCGTAGGCCGGCTTCCGGCCGTGGTCGACCTCCCACAGGACGAACAGGGTGGCGAGGGTCGTGACCCCGGCGTAGAAGAGGGCGGGGGCGAGGAGGCGGTTAGCCATTGGCGGGACCCTCGGCGGGGGTGGCGGGGGCGGCGGCCGGGAGCACGGCCAGGGCCGCCTGCTGGGCCTCGATCCAGGTGGCGAGCGGGATCGAAATCCCCCGCTCCTTCAGCACCGCTTTCACCTCGTCCAAGACCTCGGCGACCAGGGCCGTCGGGTCGGTGGTGCCGCTCGGGGCGGCGACCTTACGCGGGCGGGCCATCGGGGGAGTCCTCATCAGGGTCGGGGGGAACGGGTCGCGGCGGGCGAGCCGGGCGGCCGTCCGCCGCGACTCGTCGACGAACCGCTGGACGGCCTCCGCGGCCGCCCGGTACACGACTTCGAACGCGGCCCGGCAGTCGTCCGGGCCGGCCGGCCGGAGCCGCCCGACGGCCGCGGCGGCGGCCGCCATGCAGGCGTCGTGGACGATCCGGCGGTTCACAGCTGCTCGTCCAGGGCGTCGTGGATGCCGGCCGGGAGGACCGGGCCGTTCAGGCGGACGACGTCCTCGACGGTGAACGGCTCCAATTCCTGGCTCTCGTCCGGGACGTCCTCCGGCGGGGGGCCGGCCGGCCGCGGGCAGTCGGCCGAGTAGTCGGTCTCGAACGGCCGGGGGCCCAGGTCGTCGGCCAGGTAGCCGGTCACCTTGCCGTCGTGCGGGAGCGGGTTCTCCTTCAGGGCCGCGGGCTCGACCAGGTACTCGTCCCGGGCCGACCGCGAGTACTGCCCGGACTGCGTCCCGGCGCCGGGCTGCCAGACGGACACGACGGTGCGGACCTTGCCGACGCACCCGGCCGCCCACTGGAGGGTGTCCGAGTCGTCCGACGTGCGCAAAAACAACTTGATACCCATCAGGCCGAGGATGTTGTTCGCACGATCCTTCCCGTAGCGCTCCCACAGCGCCGGGACGGTGTGCAGGGAAAACAGGAAGCAGACCCCCGAGCGGCGGGCCCGCTGGCCGAGCTTGTCCACGCAGTCGAGCGGGGCAAGACTCGCAAGCTCGTCCAACAGTAGCCAGATCCGCTTGTTGCTGAGCGGCCGGGCCAGCCGGTGCATGGCCAGCAGCTCCACGAACAAGGCGTAAACTTTCTCCAGGCTCGGCGCGAACTCGTCATTCCACTCCAGGACCGTCACCCCGCCGTCGGCCAGCCCGTCGAGCGGGGACACCTGGGCCGGGGTCCGCTGGTTCATGGCCGCGAAAATCGCGAGCGGGAGCAGGTGGCTGATCACGGTGCCGATCACGTCCCTCGCCGACCTCCCGCCGGCGAACGGGGCGAGCGGGTCGGACACCCGGCGGCGGTACCGCGGCTGGTTGCGGAGGGCGAGGAAGAGCGGCCGGTTGCACGACAGCACGATGACGTCCCGGAGCGTCCAGCGGCGCGGGGCCATCCGGTTGAGCAGGAAGATCGCGTGCATGACGACCAGCTGGGCGTTCGACGGGAAGAACGGGTTTTTGTCAAGGTTCTCCGGGATGACCTTCTTCGCGAAGGCCAGGATCCGGGCCCGGGTGGTCAGGAACTTCGCGAAGTCGATCCCGAGCCCGCCCAGCGTGAACGGGCTGATGCGGCGGACCGGCGTCCCGGCCGGGGCCGTCTTGGTCAGATGCTCGGCCCACCGGTCGCCGGTGTCGATCAGCCAGACCGGGTCGCCGATCTTGAGCACGTAGTTGACCATTCGTTTTATCAAACTTGTTTTTCCAGCACCCTTGATCGCGGCGATGACGACGCCCAAACAATAGTCCCAGGGATCGCGCCAGCGGCCGAGGGGGACGTTCCAGCCGTTCGGGCCGGTCGGCCCGAGGAGCCGGTCGGCGCCGGCCGCCTTGGCGGCCCCGGTCAGCCCGGACAGGGCCTTGACGATCGCCGCCGCCCAGCAGGCGGCGCCGGCGAGGGCCACGAGGTACAGGAGCGGCATCGGGTCCATCGGGTCCATCGGGTCCTCCGGGATGCCGCCCCGCCCGTGAGAACACGGGCGGGGCGGGTCAGCGGTCAGCCGCCGGCCCCGGTCGACCGGTCGCCGAGCCGGCGGTCGGGGTCGACCGGGTCGTAGCCGGCCTGCACGGTCGTCAAGGCGTCGTGGGCGTACATCGCGCACAGCCCCAGGAAGAGGCCGGGGAGGATGAGGATCGACCACGACGGGTCACCGGTCAGGTGGGTCAGCACCCGGCCGGCGGCGTAGAACGAGCCGGCCACGGTCCCCCCGATGGCCAGGTACCGGGCGGCCATCCACAACACGTACACCCAGCCCTGGAACACCAGCACCATCGCGCGGAACAGGTCGCCGGGGAAGCGGAACATCGGTCGTCTCCGAAGGGTGGTCAGGAGGGGGCGGGCCCGGACCGGCCGGGCCCGCGCCCGGGTCAGCCGCCGGCCCCGGTCGATTTCTCGCGGAGCCCGTACCGGGGGTCGACCGGCTCGTACGTCTTCCGGCCGCGGCGTTTGGCGTCCTGGATGACCATCCACGGGACGTAGACGGCCACACCGACCAGGGCCCCGACGCCGAGGCTCACGGCCGGGGCCACGGCCGGGTCGCGGTGCCAGACCGCGTACCCGACCCCGACCGGGAGCATGACGGCCGCCCCAATCAGCTGGCAGACGAAGAGGTGGAAGGCCGACCAGGCCAGGAGCCAGACCGGGAACAGGCACCCCCGGCCGAGCTTGCCCAGGTCGTCGACGAACTCGTCCATCGCGATCTCCTCCGTGTCGGTGGTGTTCGGGGGGGCTCAGCCGCCGGCCCCGGTGCTCCGGTCGCCGAGCCGGCGGGCGGGGTCGACCGGGTCGTAGGTCACCCCCGGCGGCAGCCGCTTCGCCCCCTGGGCGACGCACCACGGGACGGTGATGACCCACCCCAGCACGGAGCCGCAGCTCAGGCCGAAGACCAGCACGATGAGGTCGTTGGTCAAGACGGCGGCGGCGACGGCGAACGGGAGGGCGACGGCCACCCCGATCGCCTGGCAGATGGCCAGGTGCTTCACCACCAGGAGCACGGCACCGATCATCTCGAACAGGGTCTCGAACGTGGCCTTCAGGTCTTCCTTGAACTCGTCCATCGTCGGCCTCCGGAACGGGGTTAGGGGGTCTGGGTCTGCTGCGTTTGCTGCTGCTGGCCCTGCTGCTGGGCCTTGGCGTACCGGACCACGAAGCGTTTCTTGTGGGCCAGGGCCTCGAGCCGGTCCTTCTGCTCCTTGGACATGGTCTGCTGGGCCTCGCGGCCGACGAGCAGGACGGTACCGGCCTTCAGGACCACCTTCGGCCGGCGGTACGCGAGGAACTTCTTGAGGGCCTCGCCGGTCAGCCGGCCGAGTGTCAGAACGGCATTCCAACTGTCCGTGTTTTTCCGCCGGAGGTCGTCCCGGAGATCCTTGAACGCCTCCTTGACGGTGCGGTCGCGGAAGGCGTGGTAGGCACCGTCGACGTCCAGGACCTTGACCACGTCCGGCCGCCGGACGAAGGCTTTCCGGGCGATCAGCTTGGCGGTCGTCCCGACCTCCCGGAGGAATGCGTTGATGGTGGCCATCAGGACGGCCGATTTTCGGGCCGCCGACGCGGACTGCCGGCCGCCCTGGGCGTTCCGGAAGAACGAGAACTTGGCCTTACTGCGCTGCCGTTGCTGCTGCTGTTGCTGACCGGCCTGCTGGCCGCTGGCCGACTGTTGGCCGGCCTGCTGCTGCTGGCCGCCCTGCTGCGCGGTCGACTGCTGGCCGGTCGTTTGCTGCTGTCGGCCGGTGGACTGCTGGGTGGCGGACGCCCCGGCCGTCGCCTGCT
>JAIEQN010000609.1 GCA_019747685.1 Gemmataceae bacterium | reverse complement strand
ACACCCCGGCCGACAGGGCGGCCCGGCGGCGGCCCCGGCCGAGGGCGGCGAGCTGGGCCGGCAGGGCCGGCCGGTCGAGGGCCGGCGGGCGGAGGACGATCGGCATGGCACCCCCAACAGCTCACCGAGCCCGGCGCTCATTGGTTTGGTTCGGCAACCGCACACCCCGCGGCCGAACCAATGAACCCGGTCGGACCGACGACCGTTCGCGTCCGCGTCCGGAGAGTACCGGTCCGGACGCTTTCCGCCCCATCATAACAGCCGCTCCCGCTTCCGCAGCAGCCATTCGGCGGCGAATACGAGGCTGAGCAGCAGGTAGACCGCCGGCTCGTTCCACAGCGGCAGCGGCGGCCGGGGGTCGTTCAGCGGGACCGGCTCCAGGTCCCGCAGGTCGTCGAACACCTTGTCGGCGTCGGCCAGGGTGTAGAACCCGCCGTGCGACCGCTCGGCCGCGGCGACGAGGTCGGCCCGGTTCAGGTCGACCCGCTCCCGCTCGGCCGGCGGCGGCAGCACCTTCGCCTCGGCCCGGGCCGGGGTCGGCCCCGGCTCCGGGCCGGTCAGGGTGAACCGGTACTCGCCCTCGGGGGTGCGGGTCAGCACCGCCTCGAACGTCGCCCGCTCCCCCTTCACCCGGTCGAGGACGAGTTCCTGCGACTCCGTCTGGCCCGGCCCGGGCGACCCGTCCGGGGTCGGCAGCGGCCCCCGCTCGACCCGCACCTTCACCACCGCGTCGTCCGGCGGCGGCGGGGCGTCGTCCGGGAAGCGGATGCGGACGGTGACCCGATCCCCCCGGCGGAACGGCCCGCCGCCCGGCTCCAGCCGCAATTCGGTCCGCGCCCGCCGCGACCGCGATAGGGTCCGCACGGCCTGGGTCCAGAACCGGTTGAACTGGGCCTCGTCGGCCCGGAACCGCCACCGCCACGTCTCGTCGATGCCGAGGAAGATGACCCGCCCGGCGCCGACGAACTGCTGCAACACGAGCGGATGGTTCTCCCGCCCCGGGCCGCCCTCGGCCGGCCGCGACGGGTGGACCGCCAGCACCTCGGCGGCCGGCTTGCGGCGGTAGCCCCGGGCGTGCCACAGCACCGGCTGCAATCGGCCCCGGATGCGGTCGGCCTCGGCCGGGTCGGGGCTGAACCGGAACAGCGGGTGGCCCCGGCCGGTCGGGGTCAGGGCCGGGCGGAACCCCTCGGTCAGCGGCCGGTCCTCGGATGTCGGGGCCGGCGGCGGGCCGTCGGCCGGGACGACCGGCAACACCTCGGCCAGCGGGGTGTCGGCGAACGCCGCCGGGCTATAGTGCTCGCCGGCCGCGACCAGCAGGCCCCCGCCCCTCACCTTCACGAAGTCGGCGATGTCCTGCAACACCCGGGACGACCGGGGCAACACCCGCGGGTCGAAGTCGCCGAGGATGACCACGTCGTACTCGAAGAGCTGGTCCCGGGTCGGGAAGTCGGCCAGGGCCGACCGGTCGGTCTCGGCCCAGCCCCGGTTGGCCCCGAGCAGGAGCGTCTTGAACTCGACCGTTCGGCCCCGCCCGCCCCGGTCCGACTCCCGCTCGAACAGGACCTTCGCGAACCGGAAGTCGTACCGCGGGTCGCCCTCGACGAACAACACCCTCGCCCGCTTGGCCTCGGCCACCGTCACCCGCCGCTCGATCCGGTTGTTGGCGGTGTCGGCCTCGCCGGCGGCGGTCGGCACCTCCAGCACGAGCGTCTTCTCGCCGACCTCGGTCGGCGTGTACGTCACCTTCACCGCCGCCCCGGCCGCGCTCGGGGTGGCGGTCGTCCGGGCCCGCTCGACCAGCCGCCCGCCGACCTTCTCGGACAGCACGACCGGCACCGGGTCCGCCGGGACGGCCCCGCGGGCGGTCAGCCGGGCGCGGATGTCGAGGGCGTCGCCCTGGACGACGTAATCGTCCAGCACCGGGTCGGACAGCCGCAGGTCCGGGACGACCCACGGGTCGCCGACGCCGACCAGGTAGAGCGGGGCGTTCGCCCCGTCGGCGGCCGCCGGCAGGTCCGGCCCGGCGGTGGTCACGCCGTCCGTCACCATGACGACGCCGGCCAGCGACCCGCCCTGGAACGCCTTCCCGACCGCCCGGACGGCCTCGCCCAGCTTCGATTCCTCCCCCTCCGGCCGCAGCGCCTTGAGCGCCTCCCGCACGGCCGCCACGTCCCCTTCCTCGCTCGCGGTGCCGACCGGCCGGACGGTCTCGTCCGCCGCGTAGACGTGGACCCGCAGCCGCTTCTCGGTCAAGAGCCGGTCGAGCCAGTCGGCGTCCGGCCGGGTGAGGAGCAATTGCGCCAGCTTCAGCCGGTGGGCCGGCGACCCGTCCCCGCCGACCAGCTCGGCCGCCTTCGCCCGGACGGCCGGGTCCTTCAGGTCGTCCGCCGTGGCCATGCTGGCCGAGGTGTCGAGGATGACGACGAGGTCGGGCCAACCCTCCCGCTTGAACACCAGCCGCCACTGCGGCAGGAGTACCCCGAGGACGACGAGGAACGCGGCGACCCGCAACCCGGCCGGGACGACCGCCCGCCGCCACCCGCCGGCTGCGGCCCGCTCGCGGCGGTAGACGGCGACCGTCAGTGCGACGAACCCGGCCGCCAGCCCGGCCACCGCCCAGCGGTCGATCAGCGCGCCGCGGCTGACGACCGCCGACCGCTCCAGGATCACCCGGGTGCTTTCGCCGGCCGGTGCCGGCGGCACCCCGACCACCCAGGCGACGCCGTCCTCCACCGCCTGCCACCAGTGGTCGGGGACGACGCCGATCAGGTCGTGTGCCCACTCGACCCGGGCCACCACCGCGACGGCCAGTGCGGCGGCCGCGAGCGGCACGACCGCGGCGGCGGTGCCGACCAGCCGCCACAGCGGGTGCCGATCGACCGGCCGGGCGGAGCCGGCCCCGGGGGTGCGGGCCGGGCCGAGCCGCCAGGCCAGGTAGACCTCCACGATCATCACCGCCAGCGCCGCCCACAGCGCCCACCGGGCCAGGGTCGGGCCGTGCGGCCGGGGGGTGGTGATCGACATCACCCCGGACTCCTCGCCGGCTGGCTGGTAGTCCGCCGGGTCGGTGACCACCTGCACCGGGCCGAGGGCCTTCAGTTCGGCCGGTTCGACCCGCTTCAGGTCGAACTCGGTCCCACCCCCGGGCGAGGTCTCGGGCGGGTTGACCGCGAACACCCGGTCCCGGGCTGAACCCACCCCGATCCGGTAGAAGCCACCGAGGGTGGCGTCTGAATACCGGACGACCCCGGCCTCGTCGCGCAGCTCGATCGGCAGCGTCGCCGTCTTCCCGTCGGGTCCGTTCAGCCCGGCGCTCAGCCCGGCGGCCGCCGGCGGGAAGAACTCTTCCAGGGTGTCGCCGACCCGGGCCGTGTGCCGGTCGGGGTTCGCCGCCGCGTACCGCAGCAGCTCGTGAACGAACGGCAGGTAGCTCGGCAGGACCGGCCAGTCGGTCCAGTCCTGGTTGAAGGTACTCGTGTAGACGACGACCCGGCCGCGGTGCCGGGGCCACTCGACCACCGCCGGGTCGGGCTTGGCGTCGGCCTTCGCCCCGCCGGCCGGGACGAACGACAGCAGCCGCCGGGCCCGGCCGTCGGCCGGGGCGTCCATCCGCAGGTACGACCGGAACGGCACGGTGACGAGGCCGGCCCGGGCGTTCGGGTCGCGGAACGCCCCCAGCGGGGTCGGGGCTTGGCGGAAGGCGGCCTCGTCGGCGAACAGCCGATACCCGGGGTCGTCCGGGGGGGCGGTCACGACCTCACCCAGCAGCCCGGGCAGCAGCCCGTTGCCGTCGGCGTAGAGGAGCCGGTTGTACTGCTCCTTCGCGGCCGCGGCGTTCGGCCCCAGCCCGATGACGACACCCCCGCCCCGCTTCAGGTGGGCGTCGAGCTTGGCCACCACCGCCGGGGTCAGGTTCGGCAGGTCGCAGAGGAAGATGCACTCGGCCCCGGACGGGTCGCCGACGGCCGGGTCGGCGAACTCGGCGGCCGACAGGACCC
>JAIEQN010000944.1 GCA_019747685.1 Gemmataceae bacterium | reverse complement strand
GCAGAACAGCTCGCTGTACCCGGGGTACGAGAACTTCAGCCCGTTGGTGCTCCGGGCCGGGGCCTTCCGCTCCCGGCCGCCGAACACCTGCCCCTGCTTGGCGACCGTCCCCCATAGGAACGGCAGCAGCGCCTCCCGCCGGGCCTCGGCGGTCTCCCGGAGGTAGCGTTTTTTCAGGCCGGGGATGTCCTTCACGCCGCCCTGCTTGGCGTCCATGAACGACTCGTCGGCCCCGCCGAACAGCTCCTGCCAGCGGAACCCGTCGAGGGTGACGACGAGGACGTTCTCGGCCGGCGGCGGGTCGGCGGCCGGGGCGGGCGTCCCACCCGCGAGGAGCAGGAGGACGGGGACGGCCGACAGCTTCCACGGGTGTCGCAACGACGCCATCGCCGCACCGGAGGGGTCAGGGGGTCGAGGAGTGAGGGGGTAGTCTACGGCGGCCGCGGCTCCGGTACACGCCCGGCCGGCATACCGGGCCGGGCGGACCGCCCGGGGGTGAAGCCCCGGGTCACCGGCCGACGCCGCTACCGACCTTGCCACCCCCGGCCGGGCGTGCGATCTTGTGCCCCCGTCCGGGGAACCACTCCCCGGCGCGGAGTCCTCGTCACAGGAGCGGCCCATGCGGACGATCGCGGCGGTAGCGGTGGCGGCGGTGATGACCGCCCCGGCGGCGGCCCAGGACGGCCCCAAGCCCGGCCCGGAACACGACGTCCTCAAGAAGATGGCCGGGACCTGGGACCTGACCCTGTCGGCCGGCGGGATGGAGAGCAAGGGGACCGTCGTCTACAAGATGGACCTCGGCGGGCTGTGGCTGACCAGCACCCTGGAGAGCGAGCTGTTCGGGACGAAGTTCTCCGGCCGCGGGCTGGACTCCTACGACCCGGCCAAGAAGAAGTACGTCAGCATCTGGGTGGACAGCATGTCCGCCAGCCCGCTGGTGATGGAGGGGACCTACGACGCGGCCAAGAAGACCATGACCCAGGAGGGGACGGGGCCGGGACCGGACGGTAAGCCGGCCAAGTACAAGTCGGTGTCCGAGACGCCGGACGACAACACCATCAAGTTTGCCATGTACATGGGCGGTGGGACGGACCCGGCGTTCACCATCCTCTACAAGCGGAAGAAGTAGCACCGACCCCGGCCGGCGCGGGGGTAGTCGGTTCCTTGGGGGACAATATTTTTCCCCTGACCGGGACCGGCACGGGGCTTGCCCTGCAAGCCCGGATCACCCTCCGCCGGCGGGGACACTCCCCCATGCGCCTACCGACCGAACCGATCGGTTCTTCCGTGCGGCTAACCGTTGAACCCATGTCAGCGGGGCCCCACCCATCCCCCGGCGGCGGTCGGTCGTCTCGGGCCGCGGTCGGTAGCCGGGTTCCCAACCCGGGGCAGGCCGGGGCCGAATGATGGCCGCGATTGATGTCGAGGGCGACCGGCCCGGGGCGGAACCACCCCGTCAGGCCGAAGCCGTCCGCCAGGCCGAGCGGGATCTGGCCGCCGAGCGGGAGCGGCTGCGGGCCACACTGGCCAGCATCGGCGACGCGGTGGTCAGCACCGACGCCGCCGGGCGGGTCACGTTCCTCAACGGGGTGGCCGAGGCCCTAACCGGTTGGACCCAGGCCGACGCCGCCGGCCGACCGCTGCCCGAAATCTTCCACATCGTCAACGAACACACCCGCCAACCGGTCGAGAACCCCGCCCTCCGGGCGCTGCGGGACGGGGTGGTCGACGGGCTGGCCAACCACACCGTGTTGATCGCCCGGGACGGGACGGAACGGCCGATCGACGACAGTGCCGCCCCGGTCCGGGACGACGCCGGCACCCCGGTCGGGTCCGTCCTGGTGTTCCGGGACGTGACCGAGCGGAAGCGGGCCGAGGAGGCCCGGGCGAGGCTGGCCGCCATCGTCGAGTCGTCCGACGACGCCATCGTCAGCAAGACCCTGGACGGGGTCATCCGGTCGTGGAACGCCGGGGCCGAGCGGGTGTTCGGGTGGACCGCCGCCGAGGCCGTCGGCCGGTCGATCACCCTGATCATCCCGCCGGAGCGGCTGGACGAGGAGCGGGACATCCTGGCCCGGCTCCGCCGGGGCGAGCGGGTCGACCATTTCGAGACGGCCCGGGTGGCCAAGGACGGCCGGCTGCTGGACATCTCGTTGACCGTCTCCCCGGTCCGGGACGCGGCCGGGCGGGTGGTCGGGGCGTCGAAGGTGGCCCGGGACATCACCGACCGGCGGCGGGCCGAGGACGCCCGGCGGTTCCTGGCCGAGGCCGGGGAGGTCCTCGGCTCGTCGCTGGATTACGAGGCCACCCTGGCGGATGTCGCCCGGCTGGTCGTCCCCCGGCTGGCCGACTGGTGTAGCGTGTACGTGGCCGAGCCGGACGGCCGGCTGCGGCAGCTCGCCGTCGCCCACGCCGACCCGGCGAAGGTGGCCTGGGCCCGGGACCTGGCCGCCCGCTACCCGCCCGACCCGGACGACCCGCACGGCGTCCCGGCGGTGATCCGGTCCGGGGAGCCGCGGCTCGCCCCGGAGCTGACCGACGAGATGGTGGCGTCGGCCGCCCGGGACCCGGACCACCTGGCCGCCCTCCGGGCCCTCGGGCTGCGGTCGGTGATGGTCGTCCCGCTGACCGCCCGGGACCGGACCCTCGGGGCGATCACCTTCGTGGCGGCCGAGTCCGGCCGGCGGTACGCCGACGCCGACCTGGCCCTGGCGGTCGACCTGGGCCGGCGGGCCGGGCTGGCGGTGGACAACGCCCGGCTGTTCCGCGAGAGCCAGGAGGCGCTGCGGCTGTTGGGCCTCTTGGTCGAGGCGTCCGGCCGGCTGACCGGGTCGCTCGACCCGCCGGCCGTCGGGGCGGCCATCCTCGACCTGTCCCACCGGCTGGTCGAGGCCGACGCCTACGCCCTGTGGCGGCTCAGCCCGGGCGGGACCGAGTGGGCGGTGTCCGAGTCGGCCGGGCTGTCCGACCAGTACCTGCGGACCGAGGGGCACATCTCGGCGGTCGGCCACGCGATCCCGGACCGTCCGATCGTGGCCGAGGACGCCCGGGCGGCGGCCCGGCTGGAATCCCGGCGGCGGGCCTACGAGGCGGAGGGGATCGTGTCCCTCCTGGCCGTCCCGCTCCGGACCCACGGCCGGGTGACCGGCACCCTGGTCTTCTACTACCGCCGCCGGCGGCGGTTCGACGACGCGACCGTCCGGGTGGCGTCGGCGCTGGCGGATTTGGCCGGGGCGGCGGTCGGGACGGCCGAGCTGTACGCCCGCGAGTCGGCGTCCCGGCGGCGGGCCGAGGAGGCCGACCGGCAGAAGGGCGAGTTCCTGGCCATGCTCGCCCACGAGCTGCGGAACCCACTGGCTCCCCTCAAGAACTCGCTGCACATCCTCCGCCTCCGGGGGGACGACCCGGCGGTGGCCGGCAAGGCCCGGGAGGTGATGGACCGGCAGGTGTCACACCTCGGCCGGCTGGTCGACGACCTGTTGGACGTGACCCGGGTGTCGACCGGGAAGGTCCGGCTGCGGGCCGAGCGGCTCGACCTGGGCGGGGTCGCCCGGCAGGCGGCGGCCGACCACCGGGCGGCCTACGACGCGAAGGGGGTGTCGCTGGCCGTCCGGGCGCCGGACCGCCCGGTCTGGGTGAGCGGCGACCCGACCCGGCTGGCCCAGATCGCCGACAACCTCCTGACCAACGCCCGGAAGTTCACCCCCGCCGGCGGGGCGGTGGAGGTGTGCGTCGGGGAGGACGGCGGCCGGGCGACCCTGGCCGTCCGGGACAGCGGGGCCGGGGTCGACCCGGCCATGCTCGGCCGGCTGTTCGAGCCGTTCGCCCAGGCCGACCGGACGCTCGACCGGACGGCCGGCGGGCTGGGGCTGGGGCTGGCGATCGTCAAGGGGCTGGCCGCCCTGCACGGCGGGACCGTCCGGGCCGAGAGCGCGGGCCTCGGCCGCGGGGCCACCTTCACCGTCACCCTGCCGGCCGTGGAAGATCGGCCGG
>JAIEQN010000949.1 GCA_019747685.1 Gemmataceae bacterium | reverse complement strand
GGCGTCCCCCTGGGGGCCCGCGGCCGGGTCGGGGACCGACCCGGCCCGGCCGCCCAGCCGGGGTCGGGACTCCAGCACCGTCACCCGGAACCCCCGCCCGGCCAGGGCCGCCGCCGCCGCCAGCCCGGCCAGCCCGCCGCCGACCACCGCCACCCGGTCCACGCCGTTCCCCCTCGCCCCGAAATCCCCGCCCCCGCCACGCGCCCCGGCGGCTGAAATCCCCGGCCCGGCCACGCGCCCGGCGGAAATCCGCCCGGCCGCCCCGGCGGGCGGGGGTAAACCCGGCCGCCCCGGCCGATCGTGCCCCACGGACGGGGTACTAGAGGCCCGGGGACCCGCCCCGGACCACGGGGCCCGCCCGGCGCAGCCTACCGGCCGCCGGCGGCCCCGGCAACCGCACCTCGGAGTCGCCCACACGTGAACGCCGCGAACAAGCCGCCGGCCCGGCTGGCCGTCGAGCCGCTGGAGCGCCGGGAGGTCCCGTCGGTCGCGTCCGCCGTCCTGACCGGGTCCACCCTCGTCGTCTCGGCCGACGACACCGCCACCCAGGCCGAGTTCCGCCCGGCCGGGGCCGACCTCCAGGTCCGCGACCTCGGGGCCGGCCGGCACTGGACGTTCCCGGCCGGCCGGGTGTCGGCCGTCCAGTTCAAGGGCGGGGCCGCCGCCGACCGGTTCACCTCGGTCGTCCCGGGGGTCCCCGTCCGGGCCGACGGCCGGGGCGGGAACGACGTGCTGACCGGGTGCTCCGGGGCCGACGTGCTGACCGGCGGGGCGGGGAACGACGTGCTGACCGGGGGGGCCGGGAACGACCGGCTCAACGGCGGGGCCGGGGCCGACGTGCTGACCGGCGGGGCGGGGGACGACACCCTGATCGCCGTGGACGACGGGACGGCCGACCGGGCCGACGGCGGGGCCGGGCGGGACGGGGTGTGGGTGGACAAGACCGGGGCGGCGGCCGACCGGACGGACGGGGCGACGGCCGGGGACGCCGTCCAGGCGGTCGACCGGTTCGTCGGCGGGGACCGGACCCTGGACGGGGATGCCCTAGCCGACCCGCTGGCCCCCGGCCGGACCTACCGGTCCCAGGCCGGCAAGCCGCTGTACGCGGCCGGCGGCCCGGCGGCGGCCGACGTCCGCCAGGGCGGGCTGGGCGACTGCTGGCTCCTGGCCGGGCTCGGGGCGATCGCCCTGGACGGCCCGACCGCCCTCCGCCAGGGGGTGGTCGACCTCGACGACGGGACGTTCGGGGTGAAGCTCGGCGGAAAGTTCTACCGGGTGGACGCCGACCTCCCCGGGTACGCCGGCCTCGGCCGGGAGGACAGCCTGTGGGTGGCGGTGACCGAGAAGGCGTTCGCCATGTACCGGTCGGCCCGGTTCGGCCGGGCCGACAGCTACGCCAACCTGTCCGGCGGGTGGGGGGTGGAGGTGAACGAGGCGTTCGGCAGCGCCGGGCCCGGGTTCCGGTCGTTCCGACCGGGGGCCGACCCGGCCGAGCTGGCCGGGTTCGTGGCCCGGCAGTTCGAGGCCCGGGAGGCGGTGACGGTCGGGTTTCTGACGGTCGGGACGGGGGTGCCGATCGTGGCCAGACACATGTATACGATCGTCGGGGTGACCCGGGACGGGTCCGGGGCGGTGACGGCGATCACCGTCCGCAACCCGTGGGGGGTGGACGGCGGCGGGAGCCGGGACGCCAACCCCACCGACGGGCTGGTCACCCTCACCCCGGCCCAGCTCGCCGCCTGCTCCGGGGCGGTCAACTGGGGGCGGGTATCACAACGATGAACGATGAGTGATGAACGATGAGTCAGGGACCGCGGGGCTGAGTTCCTGACTCATCGTTCATCACTCACCGTTCATCGTCACCAAAGCCCCCACCGCACCGGCCACGCCCGGAGGAAGATCAGTCCCTTCCGCCGGCGGCTCACCCGGGCCCGGCCGGCGAACGTCCCGGCCGCCGCCCGCCGCTCGACCTCGTCGAGGAGCGCCTGGTAGGTCCCCCGCATCACCCCGAAGATGGCCCGCCCCGGGTCGGTCAAGAGGCGGTCTAGCCCGGCCGCCCGGCGATAGTAGTCCCGGGCCCGGACCGCCTGGAACCGGACCAGTTCCCGGGCCGACCCCGCGGCCGCGGGGTCGGCCCACTCCCCCGGCCGGCAGCCAAACCGGGCCAACTCGTCCGCCGGCAGGTAGACCCGGCCGCGGGCCGCGTCCTCGGCCAGGTCGCGGACGATGTTGGTGAGCTGGAAGGCGATCCCGGCGGCGACCGCCGGGGGCTCCGCGTCGGCCCACCGCACCCCCGGCCGCAGCCCCCACACCCGGACGCACGCCAGCCCGACCGCCGACGCCACCCGGTAGCAATACGGCTCCAGGTCGGCGAAGGTGGCGAACCGGACCGGGGCGAGGTCCGCCTCGACGCCGTCGAGCACGTCGTACAGGTAGCGCGGCGGGATGTCGTGCCGGCGGACGGTGTCGTGCAGGGCCGGGTGGACGGGGTGGGCGTACCGGCCGGCCAGGGCGTCGCCGAGGGCGGCCCGCCAGCGGGCCAGCTCCGGCCGCTTGGCGGCCGGGTCGCCGGGGGCGTCGGCCAGGTCGTCGGTCACCCGGAGGAAGGCGTACAGGGCGTCCATCGCCCGCCGCCGGGCGGCCGGCAGGAGCCGGAAGGCGACCGGGAAGCTGCTGCCGGCGGATTGGGTGACGTGGCGGCAGTAGCGGTAGGACCCGGCTACCCCGGGAATGCCCAATCCGCCCCAACGACCCACCAATGACCAAGGACGGACGGGCTGTTCTTCCTTCGCCATTGGTGGGTCATTGGTGGGTCATTGGTCATTCCCCGTCAGGGCCCGAAGTTCACCTTCACCCGCTGGCCGACCCGCAGCGGCGGCTTGCCCGGGGGGGCCGGGTCGGCGACCTCGACCAGGGCCTCCAGCACCCGGGTCTCGTTCGGCACCAGCCCGCCGTCGGACCGCTTCGGCAGGAAGGTGGTGCCGACCCGCCGGACCACCCCCTTGTACGCCAGCTTGGCGTCCGAGTGGTCGTAGATCACGACCTCCTTGCCGATCTTCTCCGGCCCGACCCGGTGGGCGAACTCGGCCTCGACCTCGGCCCGGACGACCCGCGGCCCGGCCGGGACCAGGACCGCCGCCGGGGTCCGGGTGCCGACCCCGATCACGTCCCCGGGGCCGACGTTCACCCGCTCGACCGCCCCGGCCACCCGGGCCCGGACGGTACACAGCTCGACCGCCGTCTTGGCCTTGGCCAGGGCCGCCTTGGCCTGCTCGACCTGGGCCTCGGCCGCCTTCCGGTCGGCCGTCGCGTCGGTCGCCTTCAGCCGGTCGAAGGCGATCCGCTCGGCGTCCCGCTCGATCGGGGCGGTCAGCATCGGGACCCGCAGCTCGAACCGCTTCGGGTCGTTCTCGAAGAGCCGTTGGATGTCGTCCTTGCTTTGGGTGTTCGCCAGCGTCCGGCGGAGGTTGAACTCGAATACCTGGACGGCCTCGGCCGTCGTCCGGACCTTCTCGTCGGCCGCCTTCAGCTTCAGCTCCTGGGCGGCCACCAGTTGCGGGAACTGGTCCTCGGCCGCCTTCGCCCGGACGACGTTCGCCCGGGCCACCTTGACCGCCTCCTCGGCCCCCTTCACCTCGGCCTCCAGGAACCGGGTGTCGAACTTGTACAGCCGGTCCCCGGCCTTCACCTCGGCCCCGGCCTTGACGTACACCTCGGCCACCTCCCCGGATTGGAGGACCGGGGGCAGCCCGGTGGAGACCGGCGGGGGGTCGGAGTCGACGTACCCGAGGACGACCGGGCCGGACCCGCCGGCCCCGTTGGTCGGCGGGGCGGCCGGCCGCCCGCCCGCCTCGCCGCCGGACCCGTGGGCCCACAGCCGGGCCCCCAGCAGGCTGCCGACCACCAGCAGCCCGCCCGCGACGTACCGCACCGGCCGGGCGTTGCGGAGCCAGTTCTCGGGGCACCTCCGCCCGGG
>JAIEQN010000845.1 GCA_019747685.1 Gemmataceae bacterium | reverse complement strand
CCTGGCCGGGCGGCTGCGGCCGTCCCCCCGCCCGGGCGGCGACCTCCGCCCGGCCACCGCCCTCTGGCTGCTGCTCGTCGGGGCGGGGGCCGTGCTGCTCGGGCTGACCCTGTGTACCCCGGCCGACCTGGCCGGCCCGGCCGTCTACCTCGGGGCCGGGCTGGTCGAGGTCGGCTACCTGTGGGCCGTCTGGCGGGCGTTCCGCCGCCGCCCGATCGACGGGCTGGCCTGCGCCGTCCCGCCGCTGACCTTCGGGTACCTGCTCCGGCGGAAGTACGGGGACGCCCAGCCGCTGCGGTTCGTGGCGGCCGGGGCGGTGCTGGCCGGGCTGGGGTGGGTGGCCCCGGCGGCGGCCCCGATTACCCGCGGCTGGGTCGGGGCCGGGGACGCCCGGCCGGCCGTGTCGGACCCGCCGAAGCCCCCGTCGGTGGCCGAGCGGCTCCGCGAGTACGCCGCCCGGCGGGCCGACGACCGGCTGGCCGAGTTGCTCCGGGAGTTGACCCGGACCGACCCGGCGACGGCCCCCGACCGGGCGGAGGTGACGGCCGAGATCGAACGACTGTACCGGCACCCGGCCGCGGAGGTGCGGGCCCAGGCGATGGCGGCGGACGTGGCCTGGGGCGGGGTGGCGGCCCGGGCCCGGGTGCTGGCGGCCGTCGGTGGGGCGGACCGGGACGACCGGCTGGCGGCCCTGCGGCTGCTCCCACACTGGAAGGACGACGAGGCGGCCCGGGCGGCGGCCGGGCGGGTGGGGAAGGGCAACGTGGAGGGTTCGGTGGCCCGGCAGGTGCTGATCGAGATCGGCGGCCCGGCGGCCGAGCGGGCGGCGCTGCCGCTGCTCAAGGCCGACGAGCAGGGCGTCCGGCTGGCGGCGATCGACCTGTTGGCCGACGAGCGGGGGAGGGTCGGCGGACCGGCCGCGGCGGCGGAACTGACGGCGCTGGCGGAAACCTCGCCGGACCCCGGCACCCGGCTGGCCGCGGCCGCCGCGGCGGAACGGATGGGGGGACGAAAGTAGGGGTTAGGGGATAGGGGACAGGGGTTAGAACGTAGGCCCGTCCACTGCCGGCTTTAGTCCTAACCCCTGTCCCCTATCCCCTAACCCCTAGTCTTCGTCCAAAGCGTCCCCCAGGACCTCCTCGTTGACGTAGATCGGCACCCGGGCGGTGACGGCCAGGGCGATGGCGTCGCTCGGCCGGCAGTCCACCTCGATCAGCTCCCCCTCCTGCCGGACCCGGAGCTTGGCGAAGTAGGTGTGCTCCTTCAGGTCGCTGACGACGATGTCCTGGACCTCCCCGCCCATCTGCTCGACGACCGCGGTGATCAGGTCGTGGGTCAACGGCCGGGGGGTCGGCATCCCCTTCACCCGCCGGTCGATGCTGGTGGCCTCGAAGATGCCGATGACGATCGGGAAGCTCCGGTCCCCGTCCACCTCCTTCAGGATGATCACCTGGTGGTCGTCCACCTCGCTGATGATGATCCGGCGGAGCTCCATCTGAACGGGCACGGCTGCCTCCGGCCAGTTTCGAGTTCCCAGTCTCAGGTTTCAAGTTTACCGTATACGGGTAGCCGTTTCGAGTCCCGGGCGGTGGCGGCCCGACTCGGAACTTGAAACGCGAAACTCGAGGCTCGTATGCTCCCGCTCGGTCTGTTCCTCGCCGCCGCGGCCGCCCCGCCGGACCCGGTCACGCCCCCGGCCGACTTCGCCGCCCGGGCCGAGGCGTACATGGCCGCCCAGGCGGCGGTGAACGACTTCAGCGGGGTGGTGCTGGTGGCCGTGGACGGCCGCCCGGTCTTCCGCCGGGCCTGCGGCTTTGCCAACCGGGATTGGGACATCCCGAACACGCCCGACACCAAGTTCCGCATCGCCTCCGTCACCAAGCAGTTCACTTCGGCGGCGATCCTGCTGCTTGAACAACAGGGCAAGCTCAGCGTCTCGGACCCGGTCGGCAAGCACCTATCGGACGTGCCGGTAGCGTGGGCCGATGTCACCCTTCTGCAACTGATGTCGCACACCGGAGGCATCCCCAACGCCCAACCGGCCGTGGCCCTCGCCCCGGGCGGGTTGGCCCGGCACTACCGCCCCCGGCAGGTCATCGACCTGGTCAAGGACAAGCCCCTCGAGTTCCCCCCGGGCGAGAAGTGGGTGTACTCGAACACCGGGTACGTCCTCCTCGGGATGGTGATCGAGGCGGTCGGCGGGAAGGATTACCCGAGGTTCATGAGGGAGGCGGTCCTCGACCCGCTGGGGATGGCCGACACCGGGGTCGAGCGGCCGCGGCAAATCCTCCGGAACCGGGCCACCGGGTACGTCCGGGCCGGCGACCGGGTGACCGCCCCGTACCTGAGCATGAGCTGGCCGCACGCCGCCGGGGCCATGTACTCGACCGCCGACGACCTCCTGAGGTGGGACCGGGTGCTGGCCGGCGACCGGCTGCTCGGCCCGGCCGCCCGCAAGACGATGTTCGCCCCCGGTCAAGGACGGGTACGCCTGCGGGGTGGTGGTCGGGGAGGAGTTCGGCCGGCCGACCGTCTGGCACAACGGCCGGGTCCCCGGGGCCCGGGCCCACCTGCTCCGGTTCCCGGCCGCCGGCCTGTGCGTGGTGGTCCTGACCAACCACGACTGGAACCCACCCGAGCGGATCGGGTCCGACCTGGCCGCGATCGCCCTGGGCGAGAAGTACGACCTGCCCCGGCACCTCGCCCCGCCGCCCCGGCGGACAAAGGCCCCGTAGGGTGGGCGGACGCTCGCCGGAGGCGAGGTGAGGCCCACGCGGGTCCGCCGTCGCACCACCGTGGGCCTCGCCGGGCCGGCGGCCCGGCGAGGCCCACCCTACGGAACCCGTGCCCGGATTGCCCGCCGGCCCGGCCGTCCCTACGATAACCCGTCTCACCGGAGACTCCCGCGGGGCCGAATCATGAAGAAGGGCATCCACCCGAACTACCGGCCGGTCGTCTTCCAGGACGTGGCCGCCAACTTCTCGTTCCTGACCCGGTCGTGCGTCGAGACCGACGACACGGTCAAGTGGGAGGACGGGAACGAGTACCCGCTGTACAAGCTCGACATCTCCAGCGCCAGCCACCCGTTCTTCACCGGCAAGATGAAGTTCGTGGACACCACCGGCCGGGTCGAGAAGTTCCAGAAGAAGTACCAGAAGACCGGGTACGGCGGGGCCGCCGCGAAGAAGGCCCCGGCCGAGCCCGAGGCCAAGTAGCAGTTTCGAGTTTGAGGTTTCGAGTTTCGAGTTGTCGGGCCGCCCGGCTGTGCCCCATGGCCGTTCACCTCTACACCCGGCGACCGCCCGGCGGGCCGCATTAGCGGGCCGGTTGCGGGGCCGTCGTCGGCAAACTCGAAACTTCAAACTCGAAACTCGGAACTGAAGACATGTGGCCGGTGATGGAGGAGAAGCTGGCCAAGTTCCGCGAGCTGGAGGACCGGCTCGGGGACCCGGCGGTGGCCGGCGACCACGCCAAGTTCGCGGCCGTGGCCAAGGAGCACGGCAGCCTCGCCAAGCTGGTCAAGCCGTACCTGGAGTACCAGGACCTGGACGCCGCGGTGAAGGGGGCCGAGGCCCTGCTCGGCGGCGACCCGGAGATGGCCGCCCTCGCCGAGGAGGAGCTGGCCCAGCTCCGCCCGAAGCGGGACGCCTTGCACAGCAAGATCGAAGACCAACTCCTCGTCGACCCGTCCGAAGACTTCGACCGGCTGATCGTGGAGATCCGGGCCGGGACCGGCGGGGACGAGGCCGCCCTGTTCGCCGGCGACCTGTACGACATGTACACCCGCTACGCCCGGGCCCGGGGGTGGGGGGTGGAAGAAATCTCGTACAGCCCGGGCGAGGCCGGCGGGTTCAAGGAAGTGACCTTCGGCGTCCGCGGCGACGGCGTCTTCCAGCACCTGCGGTACGAGAGCGGCGGGCACCGGGTCCAGCGGGTGCCGAAGACCGAGACCCAGGGCCGCATCCACACCTC
>JAIEQN010000133.1 GCA_019747685.1 Gemmataceae bacterium | reverse complement strand
TGACGCTCCGGCCGCCGCCCCCGCCGAGGCCCGGCGGCAGCCCGGGCAGGCCGCCCCCGCCCCCGCCGCCGGCGAAGGTCAGGAGCGACCGGGCCTCGATGTTGGTCGGGAAGGACTTGATGGACTGGAGGTACGACCGGCTCTCGTCCACGCTCCCGCCGCCCCCGGCCGCCCGGGCGATCGACAGGTCGGGCAGCCCGCGGAAGAACAGGGGGGTGACCAGGATGACGGCCGACCGGTCCTTGCCCTCGGCCTGCACGTCGTAGACGGCGATGATCGAGTCGGTGGCAGCCGCCTCGACGGCGGCCTGGACGGCCTTGCCGTCGTGCCGCTTCTTGAACCCGACCTTCCAGAGGTAGATCTTGTTCTCCCGCCGCTCCCACTTGAGGACGGCGGTGCCCAGCTCGGCCCCGCCCCAGCTATTCCCGCCGGGCCCCTTGGCCACCTCGGCCCGCCACATCATGAGCTTGCCGAGGGCGTCCTGGGGGACCTCGAAGTAGACCCGGTCGCCGACCTGGTGGACGGCGAAGACGCCGGCCTGGGTCTTGGCCTCCTTGGTGATGACATCGTCGTACTTCTTCAGGTCCCCGGCCTTGGGCGGGGTGATGGCCTTGCCGATCGGGCGGGGGGCCGGGGCCTCGGCCGGGGCCTTCTTCGGCGGGTCCTTCTTGGGCGGGTCCTTCGGCTCCTGGGCCGGGCCGGCCGAGAACCAGCCGAGCAGCACCGCCAGGGCGGGGGCAGCGAACCGCACGCGCATGATGCACCACCGGGGTGAAACGAGGAGGCAGCGGGTGTGGGAAACTAGGGGCATTGTAGCGGGTGTGCCGGCCCCCTTCCTAGCCCCGGCGGCCGGAACGGACGGTCGCGCCGCCGTTACATCTGATACGGCCGGCCGGACCGGGGGTTCGGCCGGGCGGGTCGGCCGGGCGGGTCGAACCCCCCTGGGGTGCTAGGCCGATACCCCCGTTTGTGCGCGCCCCCGGAGCCGTCATGACGCCCCTCTGCCTCGCCGCCTTGCTCGCCGGTGCCGACCCGGAGCCGGCCCCGGTCCCGGTCGGGCCGGTGGTGTCGCACCGCCGGTTCGGGCCGGGGCCGGTGGCCAAGATCAAGGCCGCGGCCGCCGCCCTCAAGCTGTTCGGGACGGTGCCGCCCGGCGGGCCGTCGTACCTGTACCGCGGGGCCTACGCCGAGGACGAGGTGATCCGCCTGCCGGCCCGGGAGTACCAGCCGCAGCCCGGCGACATCGTCCTGTCGGCCGACGGGTCGAAGTTCTGGACGCTCATGCACAACCTGGCGGGCACCAGCCACCCGACGCATTCCATGATCGTCTTCGCCCACCCGGACGGGCGGACGGCGATCCTGGAGGGTGGCCCGCACGACACCCTCAAGTGCCGGGTGCTGGAGACGGTCCCGCACATGGCCAGCTACGAGGCCGAGGGGCGGGTCTGGGTCCGCCGCCGGGCCTGCCCGCTGACGCCCGTGCAATCCGCCCGGCTGACCGAGTTCTGCCTGACGGTGCAAGACCGGGACTTTTCGATCCGTCGCCTCGCCGTGCAACTGACGCCGCTGCGGACCCGCGGGCCGATCAAGACGGCGTTCGTCGGCCGGCCGCACGGCACCGACCGGGAGGCGTACTTCTGTAGCGAGCTGGTGGCCGAGGCGTGCGTGTACGCCGGGCTGCTCGACGCCCGAACGACCCGGCCGTCGGCGACGTACCCGCGGGACCTGTTCTTCGGGGCGTCGAAGAACCCGTGGCTGAACCGGCACCTGCCGGCGATGAACGGCCCGTGGGACCCGCCGGCCCGGTGGACCGGGAAGCCGATCGAGGTCCGGTCCGGGATCGGTGGCACAGGCCTCCCGGCCTGTGTCGAGGAAGCACAGGCCGGGAGGCCTGTGCCACCAGACTAACGCTACAATGGCGGGCACTCCTCCCCGAGGCCCGCCCGATGCTGTTCCTCGCGCTCGCCATCCTCCCCGCCGCCCCGCCGGACTTCGACCGGCAGGTCGCCCCGGTCCTGGCCTCGCACTGCCTGCCGTGCCACAGCGGCCCGAAGCCCAAAGGCGACCTCGACCTGTCCCGCAAAGCCGGGGCGTCGGCCGCCGTCGTCGCCGGCAAGCCCGACGATAGCACCCTCTGGCAGCGGGTGGCGGCCGGCGAGATGCCGCCGAAGAAGCCCCTGCCGGAGGCCGACCGGGCCGTCCTGAAAACCTGGATCGAGAGCGGGGCCGGGTGGGGCACCGACCCGATCGACCCGTTCCGGTTCACCACCGCCACCCGGGCCGGCCTCGACTGGTGGTCGTTGCAGCCGGTGAAGCGGCCGGCGGTCCCACGCACCCGGAACCCGATCGACCACTTCGTCCAGGACAAGTTGGGTGACAGGGGGTTGTCACCGTCCCCGCCGGCCGACAAGCGGACCCTCCTCCGGCGGGTGACGTTCGACCTGATCGGCCTGCCGCCGACGCCCGAGGAGGTCGAGGCGTTCTTGAGAGACGAGTCGCCGGACGCCTACGAGAAGGTGGTCGACCGGCTGCTCGCCTCGCCGCACTACGGCGAGCGCTGGGCCCGCCACTGGCTCGACGTGGTCCGGTACGGGGAGACCGACGGGTTCGAGCGGAACACCCCCCGGCCGAACTCGTGGCCGTACCGCGACTGGGTGGTCAAGGCCCTCAACGCCGACCTCCCCTACGACGGGTTCGCCCGGCTGCAACTGGCCGGCGACCTCCTCCGGCCCGACGACCCGGACGCCGTGGCCGCCACCGGGTTCCTGGTCGCCGGGGTCCACAACACCGTCCTGGGCAACGACCAGATGCGGGCCGTCGCCCGGGTGGACGAGCTGGAAGACCTGGTCGGGGCGGTCGGCCAGACGTTCCTCGGGCTGACCGCCAACTGCGCCCGCTGCCACGACCACAAGTTCGACCCGATCGCCCAGCCGGACTTCTACCGGCTGGCCAGCGCCCTGTCCGGGGTCGGCCACGGCGAGCGGGAGCTGCCCGTGCCGGGGTTGAAGGCCGAGGTGACGAAGGTGGCGATCGCCCGGGCAGCGGTGCTGCGGCAACTGGCTGCCGTCGAGGCCCCGGCCCGGGGCGCGAACCGCGGGTCGATCCCGCCGGCCCCGCTGGCCGCGTGGGACTTTCGCAAGGGCGGGGATGACCTCGTCGGCGGGCTGCACGCCGAAGCAACCGGGGGGGTGACGCTGACCCCGGCCGGGGCGGTGTTCGACGGTAAGACCGGCTTCCTCCGGACCGGCCCGCTGGCCGCCGACCTGCGGACCAAGACGCTCGAAGCCTGGGTGATCCTCGACCCGTTGACCCAGCGGGGCGGCGGGCCGATCACCGTCCAGGCGGCCGACGGGAACACCTTCGACGCGATCGTCTACGCCGAGCAGGAGCCGCGGCGGTGGATGGCCGGGAGCGAGCTGTTCCGCCGGACCAAGCCGCTCGCCGGGCCGGACGAAGCCGCGGCCGGCCCGGTCCACATGGCAATCACCTACGCCGCCGACGGGATGATCCGCGCCTACCGGGACGGGGTGGCCCACGGGTCGGCGTACCCGTCGGCCGAGCCGGTCGTGTTCAAGGGCGGGGAGGCGGTGGTGCAGTTCGGCTGCCGGCACGGGAAGCCGGAGCCGGGGCGGCTGCTGGCCGGCACGGTCGTGGCCGCCCGGTTGTATGACCGGGCGTTGTCACCGGACGAGGTGGCGGCGTCGTTCGCGGCCGGGCCGGGGTTCGTGTCCGAGGCCGAGGTCGTGGCCAAGCTGTCGCCCGAGGCGAACGCCAAGCGGGCGACGCTGAAGGCCCGGGCGGCCGACCTGTCGGCCGAACTCGCCAAGCTGCGGGCGAAGGGCGGCCGGAAGGTGTACGCGGTGGTGCCCGAGCCGCCGGGGGTGACGCGGGTGCTGGGCCGCGGGCAGGTCGAGCAGCCGGGGGCGGTGGTCACGCCCGGCGGGCTGCCGGCGGCCGGCGGGGCGTTCGACT
>JAIEQN010001102.1 GCA_019747685.1 Gemmataceae bacterium | reverse complement strand
ACGCGGAGCTGGCCGCCGGGTGGGCGGCGTTCGCCCCGGACCAACCCCAAGACCCGCTCGCCGCGATGTGGCGGATGGTCGACCACCCCGCCCGGTCCGTCCCGTTCCTCCGGGCGAAGGTGCCGCCGCCCGCCGCGTGCCCGGCGGATGACGAGGTCCGCCGGCTGATCGCCGACCTGGACAGCCCGGAGTTCCGGGCCCGGGAGGACGCCGAGGGGCGACTCGGCCGGCTCGGCCCGCCGGCCCGCCGGCTGGTCGAGACGGCGTTGCCGCGGGCGTCCTCGCCCGAGCAACGGGTCCGGTTGGGCCGGGTGGCGGCGAAGCTCGCCCCGCGACTCAGCCCGCTCCCGCCCGCGGACGTGCCGCTGGCGTGGGCGGTCGCCGTGCTGGAACGGGTCGGCTCGGCGGAGGCCCGGGCGATCCTCCGCGACCTCGCCGACGGCCCGGCCGACCGCCGGGTGACGCAGGAGGCGGCCGCCGCCTTGGCCCGGCTCGGGGCGGGGGAGTAGGGCCGACGGCGCCAGGCGAGCGGGGTCGTTCACTTCCCGAATGCCGCCCGCAGGGCCGGGGCCGGGACGGCCAGCTTGACCACCATCTGCACCGACCCCGGCCGCGGGGCCGGCATCGGCTTCCCCAGCGGGTCGTCCCGGGCCCTCGTCGACTTCCGCGGCGGTCGGCGGTATGATGGAGGCGTCCCGCCTCCGCGGAGCCCGCCGATGACCGCCGACAACTTCGATAACACCCTCAAGGTTTTCCGCGAGCGGACGCCGTTCCGACCGTTCACGGTGGTTCTACACAGCGGCCGGCAGTTCGAGGTCGACCACCCCGGGGCACTGGTCCACCGCGACGGGGTGGCCATCTTCGTCGGACCGGGCGGGGTACCGGTCATCTTCGACTACGAGGGGGTGGAGCACTTCGTCGGCGACTTGGCCGACCGCCCGGCGGGCCAAGAACCGGGGGGCTGACGCCCCCGCTCGCCCCACGACCCGAATCACCTCCCGAACACCTGCCGCACGGACAACGCCGGGACGGCCAGCTTGACCACCATCTGCACCGACCCCGGCTGGGGGGCCGGCATCGGCTTGCCCTGCGGGTCGTCCTTCCCCTTCGGATCGCCCTTTCCCTTCGGGTCGTCCGCCTTCGGGGCCGGCGTATCCTGCGGCCGCTTCGCCTTGCGGAACGGCCGGCGGCGGTCCTTCTTCTTCTCCGCCGGCTGGCCCTCCTCCGGCGGCGAGTCGATGGTCACCGTCAGGGCGGTCATCCCGGCCACGTTGCCCCGGTCGTCCAGCACCGGGCCGCCGCTCGACCCGGTGGCGAACTCGGCCGTCACGCCCATCCACCGCTCCCGCCGGCCGTCGGCCGTCTCGTTGGTGCTGTACCGGGTGACGTGCCCCTGGGTGAACAGGTAGAAGTGGTCGCCGGGGTGGCTGAGGACCCCGACCCAGGACGCCACCGGGGCCGCCTTCTCGGCCACCGGCAGCGGGGCGAACCCCTTCCCGCCGACCCGCAGGACGAGCACGTCGGCCGTCTTGTCCCCGCCGAGGATGTCGGTCAGCGGGTAGACGTTGCCCAGGTGGTCCGCGGCCCCGAACACCTCGTCCGGCTCCAGGTCTTCGAGGACGTGCCAGTCGGTGACCAGGACGCCGTCCGGGCCGGCCGCCCAGGCCGTCGCGTAGAGGCCGTCGAGCCAGTCGCCGGTCTGCGGGTCGCGGTAGACGCTACCGAGGACGAAGACCGACGGGACGGCCCGCTTGTAGACCTCGGCCGATGACAGCGGCTTGTCGGTCGGCTTGGCCAACTCGACGGCCGCCCGGCCGGGCTTGAACTTTTCCTTCATCTTGTCACTCGGCAGGCACTTCCCCTTGTCGGCCAGGTGGCGGAGCTTCTCGTACAGCCCGTCGAAGAGTTCGGTGTCGTCGACGTACCACGGGTCGGCGGCCTCCCGCGGGGCGGGGGCGACCGGCTTCGGGCCGTCCCCGGCCGCCGGCAGGGCGAGCGCGGCCGCCAACACCAGGCCCGGGGCGAAGCACCATCGGGGCATCGGTCACTCCTCCCGCTTCGCCCGGGTCCGGGCGTAGCCCGCTTCGAGCCGGGTCATCAGGCCCGGCAGCCGGTCCGTCAGCCGCTTGAGCGGCCGCGGCTCTCGCCGCGTCAGGGCGTAGGCCGTCAGCAGCGGCAGGGCCGCCGTCGCGTCGATGTAGCACGTCACCGAGTCGGGCAGCTTGTCCGGGTCGACCTTCCCCCAGGTCATCGCCTCGGCCGGGGTCGCCCCCGAGAGGCCGCCGGTGTCCGGCCGGGCGTCGGTGAACTGGAGGAAGTAGTCGTGCCCGGCCTCGTCCAGGCCTAGCACCTCCTGAATCTGCGGCTCGGTCTGGAGCATGAAGTTCTTCGGGCTGCCGCCGCCGAGGATGAGCACGGATGACTGACCGCCGGACGCCTTCGCGTCCCAGACGATCGCGGCCGTCTGGTTCACGTCCCGGAGGGTGTCGATGCGGAGCCGGCCGCCTTCGAGGGCCAGGGCCGCCAGGTTCATGCCGATCGAGCTGTCGGCCGGCGAGCTGGTGAACACCGGGACCCCGGCCCGGTAGCAGGCGGCCAGGAGGTTCTTGCCCCGCCGGCCGGTCTGGTCTTCGCGCTCGGCGAGGTACTTGCCGACGAGGTGGTGGAACTCGGCCGTGCCCATCGTCTGCTGGAAGGCGTCGCCGCGGCAGAGCGCCCGGAAGAAGGCGTCGGTGCCGAGCAGGTTCTCGTAGTCGAAGACGATGTCATAAATGCGGATGACCTGGTTTTCCCGCAGCTCGTGGTCGGGCAGGCCGGGCCCGGCCTGGAACAGGTCCATCCCCAGGGCGTAGTGGGTGTCGTGGTACAGGTTCGCCCCGGTCGAGACGATCCAGTCGACGAACCCCGCTTCCACTAGCGGCACCAGGCACGACATGCCCAGCCCGGCCGGGGTGAGGGCCCCGCTCAGGGCCAGCCCGACGGTGCCGGTGTCGGCCAGCATCTTGCGGACGAAGAGCTGGCAGCCCTCCCGGAGCCGGCCGCCGTTGTACGCCAGGAACGCGGAGTCGATGAGGTCGGCCGCGGACACCCCGGCGGCGACGGCCGGCGGGTCAATCCGGACCCGCCCGATCTTGTGCAGGTACGCCTTGTTCTCGGCCGTCCCGGCGTGGCGGTCGTAGTGCGGCTTGTGGGGATGCATCTGGGTAGTGGGCAGTGAGCGGTGGACGGTGGGCAGTGAAAAGGATTCTACGGCATCCGGGCGTCGAGCTCCTGTAGGGCGGCCGCGTAGTCCTCCGGCGTGTTCAGGTTCCGGAGCGACCGCAAGTCGGGGTCGATGTCGGCCAGCTCGTGCGGCTCGACCACCCGGGTCGGGACGGCGTCGAACAGGAAGACCGGCCGCAGGCGGTCGGCGGCGAGCAGGTCGCGGACGCGGGGGAGCACGCCGAGCCGGTACGCGGCCGCCAGCGGGTGGTGGTAGCCGCCGGCGCGGGGGACGGCGATGCTGGGCGAGCGGGGGCCGTCAGCCCCCTGTTGGGTTGGCAGAACAGGGGCCTGACGGCCCCCGCTCGCCAGGAATGAGAGGATTCGCCGGACGAACGCCGGGGACAGGAACGGTACGTCGCAGGCCGACAGGTAGGCGGCGTCGACCCGGCCCTCGAGCGCCGCCAGGCCGGCCGCCAGCCCGGCCAGCGGGCCGCGGCCCTCGACCTCGTCCCGGACCACCGCCACGTCGGCCGGCAGCGGCGGCACGTCCTGCCCCGGGGCCGCCACCACGACCACCGGGTCCACCACCTCCCGGAGGACGCGGACGACCCGTTGCAGCATGACCTCGCTGCCGACCGGCAGCCAGGCCTTCGGCCGGCCCATCCGGCTCGACCGCCCGCCGCACGGGACGATGCCGCCGACGCGCATGAGACCTCCGGGCGAGCCGGGGGCCGGGGGGGCCCGCGCGGGGGGCCGACCCGG
>JAIEQN010000850.1 GCA_019747685.1 Gemmataceae bacterium | reverse complement strand
TGGCGGCCGTCGCCGCCGGGTGGTGGGCGGCGGTGGTCCTGCCGCGGCGGCTCGGCCCGGCCCTCGACCGGGTCGTCCGCCAGGCCCGGGGCGGGGACCTGGAGCAGCTCCGGCTGCTCGAAGCGGCGGTCACCGCGTCCGGGGACGGGGTGATGGTGGCCGAGGCCGGGCGGCACGACGACGCCGGGCTGGCGGTCGTCTACGCCAACCCGGCGTTCGAGCGGATGATGGGGTACGCCGCCCAGGAGGCGGTCGGCCTGAGCCCGAGCGTCTTCTGCCACCCCAGCGCGATCGACGACGTGGCCCCGGCGTCGGCCGCCGAGGTCGAGGCCCTGCGGGCCATCCGCCAGGCCCTCCGCGGGTCCGAGCCGGTCCGGCTCGAACTGCCGGCCCGGCGGAAGGACGGGGCCGTCGTCTGGGCCGAGTGGCAGGTCGTCCCGGTGGCCGCCGACGGGGCCGGGGCGTTCACCCACTGGGTCGCCGTCCTGCGGGACACGACCGACCGCCGGCGGCTGGAGGAACAGCTCCGCGAGGGGCAGAAGCTGGAAGCCCTCGGCCGGCTCGCCGGCGGCGTGGCCCACGACTTCAACAACCTGCTCACCGTCATTAAGGGGAACGCCGACCTGTTGCGGGAGGGCGTCCCGGACGGCCCGCCGCCGGGCGAGCTGGTGGACGACATCCGCGGGGCCGCCGACCGGGCCGCCGGGCTGGTCCGGCAGCTCCTCACCTTCGGCCGCCGCCAGCCGGTCAAGCCGGAGGTGGTCGACCTGAACGAGGTCGTCCGGGAGACGGTCGGGATGCTCCGGCGGGTGCTCGGCAGCCGGGTGCAGGTGGCCGCCGACCTCGTCCCGGGAGCGGCCCGGGTCCGGGCCGACCGGACGCAGCTCATCCAGGTGGTGATGAACCTGGCGGTCAACGCCCGGGACGCCATGCCCAACGGCGGCACCCTGAGCGTGTCCACCCGGGCCGGCCGCGGCAAGCTCGTCCGGCTGGAGGTGGCCGACACCGGGACCGGGATGCCGCCGGAGGTGCGGGCGAAAATCTTCGAGCCGTTCTTCACCACCAAGGGGCCGGGCCAGGGGACCGGCCTCGGGCTGGCGACCGTGTACGGGATCGTCAAGCAGTCCGGCGGGGAGATCGCCGTCGACTCGACGCCCGGGATCGGCACCACCTTCCGGGTCGACTTCCCGGCCTGCGACGAGGCGGCCGGGTCGGTCGTGTCCGGGCCGCGGTCGGCCCCGGGGGTGCGGGTCGGGGCCGGCCGGGCGGTGCTCCTGGCCGAGGACGAGGCCCCGGTCCGGCGGCTGGCCCGGTCGGCCCTGGAGGCGGCCGGGTACGCGGTGGCCGAGGCCCCGGACGGGGCGGCCGCCCTGGACCTCCTGAATACCGGGGCCGGGGCCGACCTCCTGGTCACCGACCTGGCCATGCCGCGGCTGGGCGGGCGGGAGCTGGCCGAGCGGGTGCGGGCGACCCGGCCGGGGGTGGGCGTCGTCTTCGTCTCGGGGTACGTCCCGGACCCGGCCGGGCTGGGCCGGGTGCCCGGGGCGGTGTTCGTTCCCAAGCCGTTCACCCCGGCCGACCTGACCCAGGCGGCGGCCGAGGCCCTGTCGTGGGCCGACCAGCCGGCCGCCGCGGGGGTGTAAGCGGGGTCGCGGAGGGTGTCGGGAGGGCGTCGGCGGGCTATCGTAAACCCGGAACCCGACGCCCGACCCCGACAGGTTTCCCGCCGCGATGAGCGCGACCGATACCCGTAGCCGGCCCTTACCCCCGCTCGGCCTGAACCCCTCGACCGCGGCCCAGGGGACAACCCCCGGCAGCTTCGCCAACCGGCCGGCCCTCGCCCCCGGCGCGGCCGGGGCGCGGACGTTCTCGTCGCCCGACACGCCCGGGATGCCGGCCCCGTCCGACAAGACGGCGTGGGACTTCCTGCCGGACGGGTGGGAGACGAGCACAGGCAGGAATGCCTGTGCCACCGAACCGAGTGCATCGGTGGCACAGGCATTCCTGCCTGTGCAGCGGGTCGAATTCCAACAGGCCGACAGTACCTTCCGGCGGGTCGCCTACCCGGCCGACTTCCAGCCGATCACCCAGCTCGAACACGCCCGGCTGGGGATCATCACGCCCCAGATGCGGCGGGTCGCGGAGCGGGAGCCGCACCTGACGCCGGCCCAGGTCCGGGACGAGGTGGCGGCCGGGCGGATGGTCATCCCGGCCAACACCGCCCACCTCGGCTACCGGCTCGACCCGATGGCCATCGGCCGGGCCAGCAAGACGAAGGTGAACGCCAACATGGGGGCCTCCCCCGTCTCGTCCAGCACCGACGAGGAGGTGGAAAAGCTCCGCTGGGCCGAGCGGTGGGGCGCCGACACGGTCATGGACCTGTCCACCGGCGGCGACCTGAACGCCACCCGCGACGCCATCATCCGCGCCAGTACCGTCCCCATCGGCACCGTGCCCATCTACTCGATGATCATCGGCCGGAAGATCGAGGACCTGACGCCCGAGATCATCCTGGAAACGCTCGAACACCAGGCCCGGCAGGGCGTCGACTACTTCACCATCCACGCCGGCGTGCTCCGCGAACACCTGCCGCACATCAAGAACCGGCTGATCGGCATCGTCAGCCGGGGCGGGTCGCTCCTGGCCAAGTGGATGCTCACCCACGGCCGGCAGAACCCGATGTACGACCACTGGGAAGACATCTGCGATGTCATGCGGCGGTGGGACGTGACGTTCTCGATCGGCGACGGGCTACGGCCCGGCGGCCTCGCGGATGCGACCGACGCGGCCCAGCTCGCCGAGTTGTACACTCTGGGCGAACTCACGGAACGCGCCTGGCGGAAGGGGGTGCAGGTGATGGTCGAGGGGCCGGGGCACGTCCCGTTCGACCAGATCGAGTACAACATGAAGCTCCAGCGGGCGGCCTGCCACGGGGCGCCGTTCTACGTCCTCGGGCCGCTGGTGACGGACATGTTCCCGGGGTACGACCACATCACCAGTTGCATCGGGGCGACCGCGGCCGGCTACCACGGTGCGGCCATGCTCTGCTACGTCACCCCGAAGGAACACCTGGGCCTGCCGAAGAAGGACGACGTGAAGCAGGGCTGTGTGGCGTACAAGATCGCCGCCCACGCGGCGGACGTGGCCCTCGGCATCCCCGGCAGCCGGGACCGGGACGACGAGCTGACCAAGGCCCGGGCCGCCCTGAACTGGCAGAAGCACTTCGACCTGAGCTTCGACCCGGACTTGGCCCGGGCGTACCACGACGAGGACCTCGACGTGGACACCGACTTCTGCGCCATGTGCGGCCACGACTGGTGCAGCGTCCGCATCTCGAAGGAGATCGTCGAGTTCGCGTCCGGCAAGGCCGAGGGCTTCGAGCGCGGGGCGGCGAAGGTGTCCGCGGCCCTAACCGCCGAGCAGCGGGAAGTCCTCGAAAAGCGGGGTGTCCTGTCGCCGGCGGAGATTCACCGGCTCGCGTCCAAGACCAAGAAGGCGGTCGGGGCCGACGCCGGCAAGGCCGCCTGCCACAGCGACGTGGCCGACGCCGAGGCCGCCCAGCACCTCCAGGCCGAGCGGGTCCCGCTGGCGGTGGTGGGCGGCTGACCACATCGACCAGGGGTTTGCACCCCTGGCTACGGGCGGCCGTCCCTCCGGGACTCCGGAATCCGAGCCGCGGAGCGGCGACCGACGGTAGCCAGGGGCGCAAGCCCCTGGTCCGCCATCGGCCCCCGTAACACGTCCGTAACCGCCCGTTGCGTCCCCGCATCCCCCCGGGTAGCATCGCCTTCGGTCCGGCCGTCCGCCGGACGTCGCGACCCGCCCCGGGAGGGATTCAGCATGGCCGGCCGTTCCGTGTTCGCGCTCGCCGTCCTCGCCGCGTCGGCGGCCGGGCTGCTCGCCCAGCCGCCGGGGTCGCAGGCCCCCGCCCCGCCTACCCTGCCGGCGGCCACCCCC
>JAIEQN010000917.1 GCA_019747685.1 Gemmataceae bacterium | reverse complement strand
GACGCCGCACGGGGGATCGCGTGGTGGGTCGTCGCGTGGCTCCGCCACGCTCGACACACCCTACGGACGACGCCCGGCCACCTCGTTCACGTCGTTCGTCACCACCAGGACTTCGCAGTTCCGGTAGAAGTCGTACCGCCGGGCGGCGACCCGGTGCGGCACCGCCACCTTGTTCGCCACCCCCTTCGACCACGTCGTCTCGGGGACGAACAGGAACCCGGGCGTCGGCACGGCCAGGAACTCGGCGGCGGCCTCGGGGGTGGGCAGCTTCTCCACCTCCCGCCGGGCGTAGAACACGACGCTCGGCTGGAACCAGTCGAGGCTGGCGACCCGCAGGTCGCGGCCGGGGTCGCCGACGCGGCTCTGGCGGACCAGCTCCCGCGGGGCCTTGTACCGGTCCACCGCCAGGGCCGGGAACGCGGCCAGGAGCCCGACGAAGACGACCGCCACCACCGCCGTCGCCGTGACGAACGCCGGCCGGTCGCCCCGGAGGAGGTGCCACGCCAGCACCCCGGCCCCGGCCAGCGGGACCAGCCCGACCCAGGCCCAGCCCTCCAGCCCCGGGAACACCCGGGCCTTCGCCGGCAACACCGGCACCGCCCCGCCCCCGACCAACAGCCCGACCCCGACGGCCAGCCCAACCACGGCGAGGGCCGCGACCGCCGCCGGCATCAGCCACCGCGGCACGGCCGCGTCGCCGTCCCGCCACCGCACCAGGAACCGGGCGGTCAGCACCGCCAGCGGCGGGTAGGCCGGCAGGACGTAGTTCGGCAGCTTGGTCGAGACGAGCGAGAAGACGGCCAGGTACGCGGCCGCCCAGCAGACCAGGAACCGGTAGGGGCGGACGGGGTCGGGGGGGGGGGGGGGGGGGGGGGACCGCCCGGCGGTGGGGGGGAAAGGGGGGGCGTGCGGGGGGTTTCACCCCCGTGTGGGGTTTCCGCAACTGGGGTTACACACCCCCCGCTCGCCCGGCCCCACCTCACCGCGTACCACACCACCCCGCCGAGGAACACGCTCCACGGGGCGAACAGGGCCACCAGCGCCGCGGCGTGGTAATAGATCGGCCCCCGGTGGTCCTCCATCGGGGTCAAGGCCCGGTTCACGTTCTCGTCGAGGAAGAACGCCTTGGCCCACGCCCCCCGGGTCTCGGCCGTGACCAGGGCGTACCACGGCCCGGCCACCAGCAGGAAGACCAGGACCGCCCACCCGAGCCGGCGGTCGAGCAGGCGGGAGAGTTCCCGGTTCCAGGCGAAGTAGAGGAGGAACACCAGCCCCGGCAGGGCCACCCCGACCGGCCCCTTGGTCAGGGCCGCCAGCCCGCACGCCGCCGCACAGGGGAGCCACCAGCCGCGGCCCGCACAGGCCGGGAGGCCTGTGCCACCAAGACCTCCGGTGGCACAGGCCTCCCGGCCTGTGGTGTCGGCCGGTGGCACAGGCCTCCCGGCCTGGGCGGGCCCCTGATGCCCGACCCAGAACAGGTAGTACGTTAGGACGGTGAACAGCAGGAGCGTGGCGTCCGGGGTGGCGGCGTGGGCCAGGACGCAGAACTCCACGGCGCTCGCCAGCACCACCCCGGCCAACAGGCCGGTCGGCCGGCCGAACAGCCGCCGGGCCAGCTCGTAGGTCAGCAGCACCGTCAGCCACCCGGCCGCCGCCGACGGCAGCCGGGCCGACCACTCCGACACCCCGAACGCCGCGTAGCCGGCCCGCTGCACCCAGTACAGCATCACCGGCTTGGCCGTCCGCAGCTCGAAGTTGAACGTCGGGATCACCCAGGTGCCGGCCTCGGCCATCTCCCGGGCGGCCTCGGCGTTCACCCCCTCGTCCACGTCCCACAGCCCGGCCGCCCCGAGGTTCGGCAACATCAGGGCGGCGGCCACCGCCGACAGGAGGGCGTAGTCCGTCACCCGGCCCGGCATGTCCACCCCCGCGGTCGTGAGCCGGGGGATGATACCCGCCGGCCCAGCCGCCGGGGAGGCCAGTCCGAGCCGCCCGGCGGCGCCGGCGGAAACGAAAAGACGCGGGGGGCAGATGCCCCCGCGTCGGTGTAACGGCGTCACCGGCCGGTCAGTCGCCGCCGCCCGGCTGGCCGGCCCCGCCGCCCGGCAGGCCGGGCCGGTTCGGCCGGTCGAACGGGTTGTTCCCCCCGGCCACCCCGGCCGCCGGCCGGTTCTGCTCGACCCGCTTGACCCACTCGGACCACTCCTTCTCGATCTTCTGCCGGGTCGGGTCCTTGTCGTCGACCGCGGCGTCGCGGACCAAGAGCCCGCCGTCCGGCCGGGCGATCAGCAGGTCGGTCGTCACCTCCTCGTCGTACGTCTTCCCGTTCGCCTTGGTCCGGACCCGGCCGCCGTCGAAGTCGACCAGGACGGACCGGGTGGAGAAGTCGACCAGCCAGCCCTTCGGCTGCTCCCGGCCCTTGGCCTTCTCCGCCCCCAGCTCCCGGAGGACGTACTGGTTCTGCTCGCTCGACCACAGGGGGAGCTTGACGAACGTCCGCTTGCCGACGTAGTCCCCCCGGCCGACCGGCATCTCGGCCACCACCCACGCCCCGACCGGCTCCCGCCGGCCGCTGGTGTCGGTCTTCACCTGCTCCAGCCAGGCCATCGCCTGGACCACCGCCTGGTTGTCCTTGACCTGGAGCCGCTCCCGGAGGTTCGGCAGGTCCTTGTACCGGGCCAGCACGTCCTGCTTGTACTGGGCCGGGTCGTAGGCGTACAGGTACGACTCCTCCGGGACCGAGGTGACCCGGTCGAGCGGGATCCAGTCGCCCTTGAGGAACTGGTACTTCTTCTCCGTCGCCTGGGCCGGGTTGGCCATCGTGTCCGGGTGCCCGAAGTTCGGGTTCACCAGCTCGACCTGGATTTGGTACTGGTAGCTGTGCCCGGGCCGGACCTCACAGTCGATGAACCGGACCAGCAGGTGGTCGACGGACACCGGCTGGGGGTTGTCCGCCTTCCCCTCGCCGGCCCCGGGCCCCTTCTTCGGCGGGGCCGCCGGGCCCTTGCCGACCGTCCCGGGCTTCATCGCCCCGGCCATCCCACCGGCCCCGCCGAAGAAGTCCCCGGCCCCGGTCTGCTGGCCGGTCTGGGGGAGGAACTGGCCCCGCCGGCTGCCGTTCTCCCCCTTCTTCAGCCCCTGCCCGCGGAGCCGCTCGGCCAGGTCGGACGGGGTCTGCCGGCGGACGTTCGCGTCCCGCATCTTCTTGACCGTCTGGATGATCGGGTCGAGCTTGATCGGCGGGTACGACGACAGCTCCTCGACCAGCTCCGGCAGGGGCATGACCAGGCTGTCCTCGTACCGGTAGAAGTACGGCAGGTAGGCCGCCAGCTCGTCCGCCCCGGCCGCCGCCCCCTCGAACCGGTCCCCGAGCTTGCGGGACTCGATCAGCTCGTTGTACCGGCCCTCGTAGTCGTACGGGGCGAACCCCACCTTGTCCTTCTTCTCCGGGTCCTTGAGCACGTCCTCCAGCCGCTCCTCCGTCCCCTCGATCACCCCGTTCGGGAGGATCACCCGGCGGCGGACGTTGAACCCGTTGAACCCGTAGCTGCGGACCACCTGCTCGGCCTGGGCCAGGTCCTTCAGCCGCAGCGCCCGCCGGACCTCCTCCAGCTGCTCCCGGAACGGGAAGGTGGCGTTGACCACGATCATCCGCAGCGGGATCACGGTCATCGCCGGCTGCTTGCCCTCGGCGATCGCCTTGTCCACGTCCTCCAGCGGGATGTACTGGATCACCTGGTCGGTCCGCTGGGCCGACTGGTCGAACCCGCCCATCCCCATCCCGTACCCGCCGCCGTACCCCATCCCCATCCCGCCGTACCCGCCCATCCCGCCGGGGCCGGGCATGCCCGGCCGCCCGCCCATCATCCCGCCCGGGCCGCCCATCCCACCCGGCCCGGGCATCCCCATCCCACCCGGCCCGGGCATCCCCATCCCGCCGGGGCCGGGCATGCCC
>JAIEQN010000834.1 GCA_019747685.1 Gemmataceae bacterium | reverse complement strand
GGCCGGTGCTCGTGGATCCAGGTGTGGGCCCGGTCGGCCACCTTGGCCACCAGCGGCAGGTCGTCCCGGTCGAAGCTCTGGGCGTCGGCCCACTTCCCGGACTCGTCCTTGTACAGCCGGGACAGGGTGACCGTCAGGAACGGGCCGTGGCTCCCGTCGTTGGCCCAGACGGCGGCGCGGACGCGGCCAAGGCGGATCTCGTGGACGGGTTTGGTTGCGGTCATGACATCACCTCCGCCGATCCGGTCGGCTGGATCGCTCGAAGCCTTGAGGCCCCTCCGCGTTGCGGCAGCCTTGGAGACGACTTGCCGCCCTGTCTCGCCGTTTCGGCTGAGATACAGCACTCCCTCAGTGTGGTGCGGTCGATGAGCCCGTCGTTGTTCTTGTCGGCTCGGCCGAACATGCCGGAGACGGCATGCAGGGACTCAGCCTTGCTGATGTTGCCGTCGTTGCTCTTGTCGTGCCGCTTGAACAGGTAATCCACCCACTTCCGAACGGCTCGCTCCCAGGCGGCTCGTGACGCTGGGTGCCGCTCGGCGAGGCCGAGGCACCCGAGAAGGGATGGCCGACCGCGTCGACCGGGCCATAGTTCACCAGCTGCACGCGTTGGGCGGGCTGAAAGACCCGGCCCGGCGGCCCTGCCTGGTATTGGCCGGCGGGCTGCCCGATGCCGGCAAGTCCACCCTGGCCGGCGGGCTGGTTGAGTGGGCCGGGTTCCACGTCGTTTGCTCGGTGCTGGCGCGGAAGGAGCTGGCCGGCTTTCACCCGGGTCCGCGGCCCGGCCGAGGTCGGCACCGGCCTCTACAGCCCGTAATGGACCGACCGGACGTACGCCGGGTGTCGGCGGCGGGCGGAGGCCGTGCCGTTCGCCGGCGAGTGGGTGGTGGTCGACGCGAGCTTCGGGGCAGAGCGGCACCGGCAGGCGTTCCTGGGGGTGACCGCCCGGCTCGCTGTCGCGACGATTTTCCTCCGGTGTGAGGCAGCCCAGGTGGTCGCGGCGGCCCGGCTCGCGGCCCAGCCGATCGAGGCGCCCGTTGGTTCGGGCGTCTGGGACCGAGAAGCGCCCGGGGTCGAGTTCAAACGGCCCGGAACCCGCAGCCCCTGCCGAAGACCCAATGTGAGGCCGACCACCAAGCGGGTGTTCGAGCGGACCACCGAGAACCTGATGACCCGCGGTCGCCGAGTAGCCTGAAAGCAGGCCGCTCCGGGACGCCGCCCAGTTCTGGTTCCGGGCCGACATCCGCGGAGTTCCGGTCGTGCCCGGGATGTGCCCACCCGGCCAATCCGGGCGCCTCCGGCTGACTTCTCGACGGGGGTCGGGTTCGACGGCGGCCCGGGTGGTCCGCCGGTCCTCTTGGGCAAGCGGAACGAAGTGATGCTACCCGGCGACGCGCTGGTGAAGCTGTGCGGCCTCGGCCGGCGATGCGGTGCTGACCCGGAACGGGGCCCGGACGGTCACCACCGGGCACGGGGCGGCCCGCTGCACCGCCTCGGCGACGCTGCCCATGAGGGCCCGAGACAGCCCGCCCCGCCCGTGGGTCCCCAGGACGATCAGGTCGGCCTCTTCGCAGGTCGCCGCGGCCAAGATCTCCTCGGCCGGCTCCCCTATGGCCAGCCGGTGGCGGACCTGCACCCGGGGGTCGGACGGTCGGACCGCCTCCAGCCGACCGCGGGCGTACTCGCTGTCGTCGACCAGGATAGGCATTAGCATCCCCTCGACCGGGAGCCCGTGCGGCAGCCCGGCAACGTGGAGGACGACCAGCCGGGCCGCGTAGTCCCGGGCCAGGGAGCAGGCCAGCTCGAAGGCGGGTTGCGAGAGTTCGGAAAAGTCGGTCGGGTGCAGGACCGTGCGGATCGGGAGCATGACCGGGCCTCCTTCGGGGTACTGGTCGCGGACGGTGTCGGATCGTAGCAGGGGCCAGACCCGGCCAGGCGGACAGGGGTGCCGCTGTCCGGACGGGTGCGACCGTGCCGTGGTCGCTCTGCCACCTGCCGCGAGCCGCCGGCCTGGGGGTGTGCAAGCGGCCGCGGTCATTCTCGTCGGCTTGCTGAGAGCGGGGCACCGGGCGGTCGGCGGCGTGGCGGGCGATCGGGTGTTTGCAAAGCGAGGGCAGCAGCCCCTGGCTTTCCCAGCCTCGGATCCCAAACTTACACTCAACAACCGGTTGGGTCGAAACGGTGCCCCGCGAGCGGCGGATCGCGACGGCCCACGACCGTCTGCGGCGTGACAGGGCCGCACACCCCCGACCGCCGCCGACACACGCTCCGGGGTGTTCCGGCCGGCGGCCGGAGGTGGGCCCAGGGCAGCCGGGGTGCCTCGGTGTTCCGCCACCGCGAGCACGGTGACGGTGTTGCCCGTCCCGCTGCGGGCCGAGATTCCGTGGTTGGTCCGGCCGCCGGTCGATGGGACCGCGGGGCCACCCACGCCGGTACGGGGGAGCCGTGTCGTCACGCCACCACAACCACTTGGTCCGGCTGCCGGGCCGCCTCTGGCGGCGGTTGCTCCCGCGGCGGCTCCGCCGGCTGGTCCCGGTGCCGCTGGCCATCGTCGCCGCCGGGACGGTCGGCTACCCGCTGATCGAGGGGCCGCCGTGGACCCTGTTCGACGGCCTGTACATGACCGTCATCACCCTCACTACCCTCGGGTACGGGGAGATCCCCCAGCCCCTCTCCCGGCCCGGCCGGGTGTTCACCATGGCCCTGGCCCTGGGCGGGGTGTTCGTCCTCTTCTACATCGCGACGGACGTGATCCGGAGTATGGTCACGGGCGAACTCCGCGAGCTGCTGGGGAGGGAACGGATGCGCGACCGGCTCAAGTACCGGCGGGGGCACCTGATCGTCTGCGGGTTCGGGCGGATGGGGAAGATCGTTTGCGACGAGCTGGAGCGGCTTGGCCACCCGTTCGTGGCGGTCGACACCGGCCCGCCACCGGCCGACTGGGGGTACCGCCATGGGCTTCTGGTCCCGGGCAACGCGACCGAGGACGAGGTCCTGAAGCGGGCCGGGGTGGAACACGCCCGGGCCCTGATCACCGCCGTCGGGTCGGACGCCGAGAACCTGTACATCGCCCTGAGCGCGCGGCTGCTGAACCCGGCCCTCGTGGTGGTCGCCCGGGCCGAGGAGGAGGGGGCCGAGGCGAAGCTCCGGCGGGTGGGGGTGAACAAGGTCATCTCCCCGTACCTGTCGGGCGGGCACCGGGCCGTCCAGGCGGTGCTCCAGCCGGCCGTCCTGCAGGTTCTGGAGACGGTTGCCCGCGGGGCGTTCAGCGACCTCCTGGCGGTGGAGGTGCGGGTTGGCGCCGGGAGCCGGCTGGCCGGGCAGGCCCTCGGGGCCGCCCGGCTGGCCGCCGACTACGAGGTGACGGTGGTCGGGGTGCTGAGGCCGAACGGGGACGCGGTGAACGCCCCGACCGGCGATACCGTGATCGAGCCGGGGGCCGTCCTCGTCGCCTTCGGCACCCGGGAGAACCTCGACCGCGTCGGGGCTCTGGCCGCCGGGGCGTGACCGCGGCCGCCTTCCGCGAGCCGTCCGAGGCACCCGGGGGCGGCTCACCGCACAGCCGTCAACACCGCCTCGGCCTCCAGCCAGTACTCCCTGCCGTTACCCTCCGGCCGCCCGGCCCGCTCCCAGAGATTGTACGCCCGCACCCGGACGGCCTCCTCGAAAGTGACCCCGCCGTGCTGCAGCCGCTCCTCGGTCGCATCGGTGATCGGGGCCCCGGTCGGCGTGCCGAACGGCGGCGGGGGCGGCGGTGGGGGGTGCGACGTGTTGTGGCTGTGCTGGCTCATCGGTGGTCTCCTCGCGGGTCGCTGTGGCGGGCCCTCGCCGGCGCGACCGACTGAGGTGAGTCCTCGTGCCGGCCGGGGCCGTAGGCCGGCCTCAGAGCTTGTCCAAAATGCATGATGTTTAGCGCCGGAGCCGTCGGACCATGAGGTGGGTCCTGGCGACCTTGA
>JAIEQN010001032.1 GCA_019747685.1 Gemmataceae bacterium | reverse complement strand
CATCAAGGTCGCCAGGACCCACCTCATGGTCCGACGGCTCCGGCGCTAAACATCATGCATTTTGGACAAGCTCTCAGTCCAGCTCCAGTCGGCCGGCAGCCTGGCCCAGCGGTCATCAGCGTCGAAGCCGAATGCGTTACTCGCGGACACGGGCGCCTCCTCGCCCGGCGCTCGGGGAGCAACAGGTCACTTGCCCGCCCCGTGCGGGCGGACGCCGCGGGTCTTGAGGCGTATGCGATACAGGCTCTTGTCGACGGTGACGTAGAGCGTGTGGGCGTCGTCGCCGACGCCGAACTCGACGTTGCTCGGAACGCCCTTCCAGTCCTCGAACAGGCCGCTCTGGTTCGCGGGCCCGGTCGGGATGAAGGCGAGTTCCCGGCCCGCGGGGTCGACCACCAGGATCCCGGGCCGGGCCAGGCTGCGCGCCGCCAGGTAGATGTTGCCGGCGGCGTCCACCCGCACGCCGTCGCAGCCGTTCTCCCGGCCGAAGTCCACGAGCGTCTTCCGCGCCACCGGCGACGAGCCCGCCCGCGTCCAGGGGGAGCGCGTAGACCTTCATGGCGCCGCGCTTGGGCTCGGGGTCCTCCGGCGAGAGCCGGCTGCCGCCGTTGTTGTGGTCGCCCACGTACAGCGTCTTCTGGTCCGGGCTGAGCGTCAGGCCGTTGGGCTTCTCGACATCGCGGGTGATCTCGACGACCGTGCCGTCCGCGTCGAGCCGGTAGACGGCCTCACGCCGCAGTCCGCGCGGCTCGGTGCCGCCGTAGCGCGGGTCGGTGAAGTAAATCCGCCCCTTCGAGTCGACGCAGAGGTCGTTCGGCGAGTTGAACCGCTTTCCCTGGTAGCGGTCGGCGTGGAGCACGCTCTTGCCCGTCTTGAGGTCCCAGCGCCGCAGGCACCGGCCGCCGCCGTCCGCCCCGTCGCACGAAATCAGGTTCCCGGCCGCGTCGAAGGCGAGCCCGTCCGATTTGAACGCGCGGTCGGTGAAGACGCTGACCTTCCCGCTCTTCGGGTCGAACCGGAGGATCATGCCGCCGCCGGTGCCGAACGGCACGTCGGTGAAGTACACGGTCCCGTCGGCGGCGACGGCGGGCCCTTCGGTGAGCCCGGAGTTCAGCTTCACCTGCCGGGTGTGCAGCAGCTCCAGCTTCGCCCCGGCGGGCACGATGGGGTTCTCGGCCCGGGCCGCGGACACGAACCCGAGGCCGGCGCTGACCGGGAGCAGAACGCGAGGCAACGCGGTCGTCATTTCGACCCGTCCGGGTTGTGCCGCTCCTCGAAGCGACGTGCGTGCGCTGCCACGGCGGGAAGATGCGGAGGGCCGACCTGGACCTGCGCACGGCGAGCGGGGTCCCGAAGGGGGGCGAGTCCGGGCCCGTCGTCCTTGCCGGGCAAGCCCGAGAAGAGCCCGCTGTACGAGACGGTTCACCGCGGTGAGATGCCGCCCGAGAACAAAGACCGACTCACCGAGGCCGGTGTCGAAATCATCCGCCGATGGATCGCGGACGGTGCCAGGGTCCCCGTGGATGACGCGGCCCTCCCCGCGGTGACTCAGCACGACGTGATCCCGATCGTGCTACGGCGCTGCACCGCGTGTCACGGCCGACACCGTCAGGAGAACGGACTCGACCTGCCGACGAAGTCCGCGATGCTGCGCGGGGGGAAGCCCGGCCCGGCGACCGTCCCCGGCCGGCCGGCCGAGAGCCGGCTCATCCGGAAGGTCGCGGCCGGGCTCATGCCGCCGCCCACGCGGCTCGTCGAGGCATGCGTCAAGCCGGTCGAGCCGGCCGAGCCCGCCGTCCTGACGCGGTGGATCGCGGCCGGCGCACCCGAGGTCGTGATTACCCCCGATGTCGCCACGACGCAGCCCGATCCGCTGGTGAGCTACAAGGACCGCACGTTCTGGGCATTCCAGCCGCCGCGGCCTGTTTCGCCACCGACCGTCCGCAACCCCGCGCGGGTCCGCAACCCGATCCACCGCTTCGTCCTGCACAAGCTCGGAGGCCGGGGGCTCACGCTCTCCGCGGAGGCGGATCGACCGACCCTCTTGCGGCGGGTGTCCTTCGACCTGACCGGGCTCCCCCCGACGCCGGCCGAGGTGGAGGCGTTCCTCGCGGACGATTCGCCGGACGCGTACGAGAAGGTGATTGACCGCCTCCTGGCTTCCCCGCGGTACGGCGAGCGGTGGGGCCGCTACTGGCTCGGTCTCGCCGGCTCCGCCGACTCGGAAGGCAAACGCGAGCAAGACCTGCCCCGACCGCACGCGTGGCGGTACCGCGACTACGTCATCCAGAGTTTCAACGCTGACAAGCCGTACGACCACTTCCTGCTCGAACAATTCGCGGGCGATGAACTCGCCGACTGCGCCGGCGCGATGGAGATCACGCCGGCCCTGTACGACAACCTCGTGGCCACCGGCTTCATGCGCATGGCCCCGGACGCGACGTGGGCGAACATCACCGGCACGATCCCGGATCGCATCGAGGTGATCGCCGACGAGATCGACGTGCTGGGCTCGGCGGTGATGGGCCTGACCCTGAAGTGCGCACGCCGCCGTAGCCACAAGTTCGATCCCATCCCGCACCGCTACTACTACCGCCTCGTCGCGGTCTTCAAGGGGGCGCTCGACGAGTACGACTGGCTCAAGCCGGACGTGAGATCGGGCCTCGGCCCCGAGAGCGTGGACGTGCTGCCCGGGCGGCGGCTGCCCCTCGTCACCACGGCCGAACGTCGCGCGTGGGAGGCACGGGCCGTGGAGCTCCAGGCGGAGGTCGGCGCCCTGACCGGGGCGCGCGACCGGACGGTCGAAACGCTCGCCACGAGGTACGCCGAGGAGCGCATCGCGAGGCCGCCCGCCGAGCTGCGCGATGTCCTGAAGGCCATGCTCGCCACGGCCCCTGCGAAGCGCGACGCGGTACAGAGCTACCTCACGGCGAAGTTCGAGAAACAGCTCCGGATCGACCGCTCCGGCCTCGCGACAATCGACCCCACGTTCAGGAAGGAGTCCGACGAGACGGATGCCCGCATCCGGGCGATCAAGGCCCGCCGTCCGCCGGAGCCGATGATCCAGGCGCTCTGGGACCGCGGCGAGCCTTGGCCCACCCACGTTTCCAGGCGCGGCGATCCACACGCCCCCGGTCCGCTCGTCGGACCGGGGGTGCCCTCCGCGTTGACCGACGGCAAGACGCCCTTCGAGGTGAAGCCGCCGTGGCCGGGCGCGACCCAGACCGGCCGGCGCCTCGCGTTCGCCCGCTGGCTCTCCCGCCCGGATCATCCGCTGACGGCGCGCGTGGCCGTGAACCGCCTCTGGAAGCACCACTTCGGAACGGGCATCGTCGCCAGCCTCGGCAACTTCGGCAAGGCCGGCACGCCGCCGACGCACCCCGAGCTGCTCGACTGGCTGGCGGGCGAGTTCGTCCGGCGGGGCTGGAGCATGAAGGCGATGCACAAGCTCATCGCGACCAGCACGACCTATCGCCAGTCTTCCGCCGCGACGCCGGGGCCGGCGTAGTCCTGCCATCCGAGGTTCGTCACGGCCGCCGTCCTGTTGGCGTCCGCACGGATGTCGCCCACCACCACGTCACCAGCCGACGGGGGACGGCGGCCGTGCTCGGGCACCTGGTCCGCCGGCACTGGGCGGTCGAGAACGAGTTGCGCTGGTGCCTGGACGAGGTGTTCCGGGAGGACGCCAACAGGACGGCGGCCGGTCACGCCGGTAGGAACCTCGGGCTGGTCCGGTGGGTGGCGGCATACCCCCTCAAGCAAAAACCGGGCAACGGGAGCTGATCTTCCCCAAGAAAAGTGGACACGAAGTTGAGATGGCGGCGGGATGAGCGGCCGGCGTCGGGTTCGCTCTGCCCCCCTTCCGGATCGCCCCGGAGGGTCGGGCGATGCAGCCGCTGACGGGCGCCCCGCGGGCGGGGGTCGGGCCCCTGCTGCCCCGG
>JAIEQN010000823.1 GCA_019747685.1 Gemmataceae bacterium | reverse complement strand
GCGTCGTGGGCCGGGCCGAGGTAGTGGCCGTCCTTCAGGTTCCAGTACTCCCGCTTGCCGACGCTCACGAACTGCGGCAGGTTCTCGTTCAACGTCCCGAGGCCGTAGTGGACCCACGCCCCGAGCGTCGGGTACTCGCCGTCGAGCATGTGTCGGCCGGAGTGGAACTGCGTCTGGGCCCCGTGGTTGTCGTCGGTCGTCCAGGTCGAGCGAACGACGGCCAGGTCGTCGGCGCAGCCGCCGATGTGGGGCAACCAGTCGCTGACTTCCATGCCGCATTGGCCGTACTTCTTGAAGCCGACCTGCAGCGGGTAGAGCTTGTTCCGCTGCTGGCCGTTGGCGTCGTTGACCACCGTCACTCGGGCCAGCTTCAGCTTGTCCGGGTTCTGGGCGTCCTTGAACGGCGTCTCGGCGATCGTCTTGCCGGCGTACTTGGTCAGGTTCGGCTTCGGGTCGAACGTCTCCAGGTGGGAGATGCCGCCGTTGAAGAAGAGCCAGATGACCGACTTGGCCTTCGGGGCGAAGTGGGGTTTGCCGTCGGGCGGGGCCCACGCCCCGGGGTCGGACCGGGCGAACCCGTCCCGGTGGAGCAGGGCCGCAGCGGCCAGCGACGGGAACCCCAGGGCTTCGGCCAGGAACGACCGGCGGTGCGGGCGGGGCATGGGAATGTCCCGGCGGGGTGGGAGCCGAGTCCAGTTTACCCCGCCGCGGCCGTGGTGTCAGCCACTTCCGTCAGGAGCGGCGGTTGGCCGACCCGGGCCCGCAGGGCGTTGACCGCCCGGAGTACCGGCCGGCGGGTGACCAGCCACCGCTCGGCCCGGTGCTTGCCCGGGATGTCGATCAGCATCACGCCCATCAGGATCGTCAGCAGCCCCTGACCGGGGACGCCCGGCAGCGACAGCACCACCCCGAGGGCGATCAGGAGGTAGCCGAGGAGGTTCCGGCCGAGGACGAACAGCACCTTCAGCGCCGGGTGGCGGTCGATCCGGGTGCGGGCGGCCGGGTTGACGAAGTAGTCGGCCGGGAGCCGGGCCAGGACCGCCCCGACGGCGACCACGCTGACCACCGCCGACGCGACCGCGAACGCGACGGTGGCCGCCATCAGGTGCCACCCGGTCCAGCCTTCCGGTAGCCGGGACGCTAGCCAGTCGGGCATCGGTACTTTCCCGCACAGGCCGGGAGGCCTGTGCCACCCAGGCTGAATCCGGTGGCACAGGCCTCCCGGCCTGTGCCACCCAGGCTGAATCCGGTGGCACAGGCCTCCCGGCCTGTGCGCCACTTCCCCCGTATTCTACCCCGGACACCGCCCCCCGCCGGGATCGCCGATGCCGCCCGAGACCGAGGTCATTTCCTGCCCGGCGTGCAAGCACCTGGTCCGGGTCCCGGCCGACTGGCTCGGCCAGACCGTCCAGTGCCCCGAGTGCCAGGCCAAGTTCACCGCCCCGGTCCGGGACGGCGACCGGCTGACCGACCCGGTCCTCCTGTCCCGGCCCGACGAACCCGCCGAGGTCCGGGCCGGTCGGCCGGACTCGCTGCTGTGGCTGCCGGCGTGGGGGCTGATGCTGGTCGGGGTGGTGGCGGTGGCGGCCGACGGGTACACGCTGTTCACCATCGCCCGGGACCCGGCCGGGTTCGAGGAGGGGAAGCGGGCCCAGGCGGTGCAGGTCGCCAAGTGGTTGGGCCAGCCGCCGGAGGCCGTCGCCGGGAACGCCCTGGTCCGGGCCGGGCCGGCGGCGGGCGTCGCCGGGTACGGGGTGGCCTGCGGGCTGGCGGCGTTCGCCGGCGGGCTGGCGATGGCCCTCCGCCGGGGCTACCGGGTGGCCCAGGCCGGGTGCGTGTTGGCGATCCTCAACCTGCCGGAGTTGTGCTGCGTCCCCGGGGCCGTGTTCGGCCTGTGGGGGCTGCTGATGCTGGCCGGCGAGGAAGGACGCTCGCACTTCGTGCGAGAAGGCGCGAGTGGGTAGTGTGGGTTCGAGTTAATACAGACCCGCGTTTGTGTTAACAAGCACAAAAACAAACCACACCCACAGCTAATCCTGCGGGTACAGCGCCGTCGAGAGGTAGCGCTCGCCGAGGTCCGGCAGGACGACGACGATCAGCTTGCCGGCGTTCTCCGGCCGCTGGGCGACCTTCACGGCCGCCGCCGCCGCCGCCCCGCACGAGATGCCGCAGAGCATCCCCTCTTCCTTGGCCAGCCGGCGGGCCATCTCGAACGACTCGTCGTCCGTCACCTGGATGACCTCGTCGACCACCGCGGTGTTCAGTACGTCCGGGACGAACCCGGCCCCGATCCCCTGAATCTTGTGCGGCCCGGGCTTCACCTGGTCCTTCGGCACCCCCTGGACGATGTGCTGGGTCAGGACCGGGCTGGCGGTCGGCTCGACGGCGACGCACTTCACCCCCGGCTTGCGGGCCTTGAGCACCTCGCCGCAACCGGTGATCGTCCCGCCGGTGCCGACGCCGCTGACCAGGATGTCGATGTTGCCGCCGGTCGCCCGCCAGATTTCCTCGGCGGTCGTCTTGCGGTGGACCTCCGGGTTGGCCGGGTTTTTGAACTGCTGGGGGATGAACGCCTTCGGCTCGCCGCCGAACTCGTGGAAGAGTTCCGTGGCCCGGGCGATGGCCCCCTTCATCCCCAGCTCCCGGGGGGTCAGGTAGAGCTTGGCCCCGAACGCCTTCAGCAGCCGCTGGCGTTCGAGTGACATGCTCTCGGGCATGGCGATGGCGAGCTGGTAGCCGCGGGCGGCGCAGACGAACGCCAGCCCGATCCCGGTGTTCCCGCTGGTCGGCTCGACGATGAGGGTGTCCTTGGTGATCTTCCCGGCCTTCTCGGCGGCGTCGATCATGGCCACCCCGATCCGGTCCTTGACCGACCAGAGCGGGTTGAAGTTCTCCAGCTTGCCGACCAGGGTGGCCTTGCTGTCGCCGGCGATCCGGCGGAGGCGGATCAGCGGGGTCTGGCCGATGGTCTGGGTGATGTCGTCGTAGACGTGCCCGCGGAAGGTGGTGTCGGCGGCCATCGGCGCGTCCTTCGGAGAGGGGGTGGGCATCCCGACCAAGTTGATCGAATATCGGCAATATTACCCGCCGGCCTTAAACCGGCAACCCGACGGCCGGCTACGGCAGGAGGTCCGCGGCCGGGATGGTGGCGACGGCGGCCCCGTCCAGCACGAGCGGCACGTCCTCGCCGGCGGTGTAGGTGACGAGCGACCCATAAGCCGGGACGGCGGCCGGGCCGGACGGCTGGGTGTATACCTCGACCTGCCGGTCGACGAGGTTGATGATCCAGTAAGCGGGGATGCCGGCCCGGGCGTAGAGCCGGCCTTTTTCGGCTTGGTCCCGGTCCAAGGACGAATCGGCTACCTCCACCACCAGTCCGACCTCGGCGGCGGTCGGGTGCCGGGCAAGGTAGGTCGCCTCGTCTCCGCGGGCGACGGCGAAGTCCGGCTCCGGCTGGCTGTCCGGGAGGGCGACGGTGAGCTGCACCCGGCCGTCCCAGCCGGCCGGGATTCGCCGGCCGAGCCGCTTGGTGATGACCTGGATCGTGCCGTCGTGGGGCGGGTTCCTGGGCATCTTGTACACCACGTACCCTTCGAGGAGTTCGACCTTGTCGTACTTGGTCAGGATGCCGGCCTCCGCCATCCGCTCGTATTGCTCCACCGTGAACCGGTAGACCGATGGCGAGGCCCAGTAGGTCGACGGCACGAGTCCCGGCCGGGTCGGCATCGGGGCCGGCGGCGTCGCGGGCAGCGGGGCGGTCGCGGTCGTCATCACACTCCTCCTGGTACGTCCCCGTTGTACCACACCCGACCCCGGCCGGGCCACCTCGGTCAGCGGGCGTCTGGAAACCTCATCGGGGTCGGTTCGGCTCCGTGGAGCGCGGCCGTCCCGGCCGCTCATTTCCGGGCGAAGAGCGGCCGGGACGGCCGCGCTCCACGGA
>JAIEQN010000465.1 GCA_019747685.1 Gemmataceae bacterium | reverse complement strand
GGCCGACCCGCCCGCCCGGCGGGGGCCGCGGGTCGGGGTGAAGGCCCTGCTGTGGCTGGCCGGCCGGCAGCTCCTGGTGCCGGGGCTGGTCGGGTCGGGGTTCGCCCTCGGGTTCGGGCTGGTCCTGCTGACCCAGGTGGTCCAGCCGGTGCTGGTCTGGCCGCCGCTGGCCCTGGCCGCCGGGGTGCTGGCCGGGGTGACGGTGTTCGTCGACGAGCAGGCCGGGGGGTCGGCCCGGTTCTGGGGCGAGCGGCGGCTGCCGGTCGGCCGGGCGTGGGCGGTCAAGGTGGCCGTCCACGCCCTGTTCGCCGGGTGGCTGCTGGCCCTGCTGGCCCTGCCGGCGCTGATCCAGGCGCAGGCGGCGGACGACCTGGTCCAGCCGGAGACGGTCCTGTCCGGGGTGTTCCGGACCCGGCTGTTCGACTCCGACCACCTGGGCGGCCAGGGGTGGAAGTTCCTGCTCCTGCCGGCCGCCTACGGGTTCGCCGCCGGGCACCTGTGCGGGCTGCTGTTCAAGAAGGCGGTGGTGGCCACCGGGGTGGCCGGGCTGGTCGGCGGGACGGCCGCCGCCCTGTGGGTCCCGTCCCTGTTGGCCGGCGGGGTCGGCCACCGGCAGCTCTGGCTGCCGGTGGCCGCCGCCCTCTTGACCGGGCGGCTGTTGATGCGGCCGTGGGCGGCCGACCGGGCGGCGACCCGGCGGCCGCTGGTCGGGCTGGCCGGCGGGGTGGCGGCCGCCTTCCTGGTCCTGGCCGTCGGGGTCGGGTTCCGGGCGGTCGAGGTCCCGGACGACCCGGCCGGGGACGACGACCAGCGGTACGTGGCCGGGCTGCCGCCGTACGAGTTCAACGAGGGCGGGCGGAGGTTCAGGTCGGCCGCCGACGCGTTCGCCCGGGCGGCCGACTGGGCCACCGGGGCCGCCCGGGCGGGCGACGACCGGCCCCCGGCCGCCGGGGTCGTCGAGGCCCAGTTGGAGCGGGTCCCGGCCGAGGGGGTGGCCCGGATCGGCCCGGGGCTCAACGGGTGGCTGAACCAGGTGTTCAACCCGCCCCCGAACGTGCAGCCGGCCGAGGGGCCGTGGCCGGCCCAGGCGGCGGACGCCGTCCGGCAGCCGCTCGGGCTGTTCGACCACCCGATGCTGGCCAGCACCACCGCGACCGGGCTGGCCCCGATGGGCCACGCCCGGCGGATGGGGCTGGCCCTGGTCGCCCGCGGGCTCCAGCAGCAGAAGAACGCCCGCGACCCGGCGGCGTTCGTCGACCACCTGGCGACCGCCCTGGCCCTGGGCCGGAACCTGCGGAACGGGTCGGGGGAGGAGGCCCTGCGGCAGGGGCAGGCGGTGGCCCGGACCGCCCTGGTCGGGGCCGACCGGTGGCTGCGGGAGCTGGACGGCCCGCCGGAGCTGATCCGGCGGGCGGTCGGGGTGGTGTCGGAGGACGACCGGACGGCCCTGATCCGGTGGACCGCGGACGGGGAGGTGGTCCCGCCCGGGCCGGTGGCCGCCGGGGACGAGGTCCCGTTCGACCCGCTCCCCCACCTGCTGGCCGACCGGTACGTGGTCCGGGACCAGCAGAAGGCCCCGGGCGGGTGGCTGGCGGAGAAGATCGCCCCGCCCGGCCGGGATAAGGAGGCGTACGTCCCGATCGCCGACCTGGTCGGGTTCGGGTGGGCGACCCCGTGGGAGCGGGAGCGGACCCGCCGGCTGGTCGGGCTCGGGCCGGACCGGCGGGCCGGGCTGGGCCGGCTGGTCCGGGGCCGGCCCGGGGCGTACCAGCTCACCCGGACCCCGAACCCGGCCGACCTGGCCGAGCAGGACCGGCAGCTCCGGGCCGTCCGCCGGGGGACCCTGCTGAAGCTGGCCGTCCGGGCGTACCAGGCCGACCACGGCGGGGACCCGCCCCAGGACCTGGCCACCCTCGTCCCGGGCTACCTGCCGGCGGTCCCGGCCGACCCGTACGACGGGGCCCCGTTCCGGTACCGGGTGGCCAAGGCGGGCGAGGCCCCGCCGCCGGGGGTGCGGCCGGTCCAGGCGGTCCAGGACGGACAGCCGCTGGTCTGGAGCGTCGGCCCGAACCGGACCGACGAGGGCGGGTGGTCCGAGCCGCTCGCCGGCGGGGACGCCCGCCGGGACGACTACGTCTTCCCGGTCCCGCTGCCGAAGCAGCCGTAGCCCGGGCTAGTCGAAGAACCGCCGGACCGGGACCCGAAAGTCGGGGAAGACTTCGGGCAGGGTTAGCTCGTCGTCGGCGGTCAGCCGGCGGGGGAACTCGTCGGCCGTGTACACCCCGACCGACTCGGTGTCCGGGTCGAGGACGCAGACGACCCGGACGCCGGCGGTCAGGTACTCGTCGGCCTTCGCCCCGACCGCCGACCACCGGTCCGACGGCGACCGGACCTCGAACACGAGTTCCGGGGCGACCGACGGGTACTTTTCCGGCTCCTGGCCCTTCGGGATTTTGGCGAAGCTGAAGTACGCGATGTCCGCCCCCCGGACGGTGTCCGGGTCCCGTTCGGTCACGACGCCGGAGTCGTTGTTCAGCACCCAGCCGAGCCCGCGTTCCTCGACGAAATTCCCGAGGAGCCGCCCGACCCGGTTGCACAAGACGCCGTGGCGGAAGGTGGGCTGAGGCATTTCGATCACCCTCCCGCGGACGAGTTCGGTGTGCCGGCCGCCGTCCGGCAGGGCGGCGTACTCCTCGGCCGTCAGCAGGACCTCGGGCGGGGCGGCGGTCGCGGTCGTCATCGGTCGGCCTCCTCGTCGTCCCGCCCACCGTACCCGATGCCGGGGAAGGCCGGCAACGTCGGTTCACTCGACGAACACGAACTCCTTGCCGTTGAACAGGGCGTGGGCCAGGTCGGCCCAGGCCCGGCGGTCGTCCGGTTGGCCGTACGCGGTCACGAACCCGACCGCGGTTTCGGTCTCGGCCGGGGTCGGCGGCCGGCCGAACGCCGCTACATACATCGCCCGCACCCGGTCTTCGGGCGTCTGAACCGAGCCGGCCAGCACCCGCTTCGCCCACAGGTCGGCCTGGCCCAGCACGAACGGGTTGTTCATCAGGGCCAGCGCCTGGGCAGGGACGTTCGACACCGTCCGCCGGCCGATGGTGGTGAACGGCGTCGGGTAGTCGAACGCGACCAGCAGCGGCGGCAGGAAGTTCCGCCGGACCTGGAGGTAGACGCTCCGCCGGCCGGCCCCGTCGACCGGCCCGGGGGCCGGCCGGCCCCGCCCGACCTGGTGGTCGGTCAGGTGGGGCGGGACGCCGGGGCCGCCGGCCGCCCGGTCGAGCCGGCCGGAGACGACGAGCATCGCGTCCCGGATCGCCTCGGCCTCCAGCCGCCGGACGTTCTGCCGGTGGAGCAGCTTGTTCTGCGGGTCGGCGGTCGTTGCGACCGCGGCTTGCTCGGGCGTCGCCCCGCTGGCCTGTCGGTACGCGGCCGAGGTCAGCATCAGCCGGTGGAGCTGCTTGACCGACCACCCCTTCGCCACGAACTCGGCGGCCAGCCAGTCGAGCAGTCCCGGGTGGGTCGGCGGTTGCCCCTGGGCCCCGAAGTCGTCCGGCGACCGGACGATCCCCTCCCCGAAGTGGTGCTTCCAGACCCGGTTCACCAGCACCCGGGCGACGAGCGGGTTGGTCGGGTCGGTGACGGCCTTCGCCAGCTCCAGCCGGCCGCTGCCGGTCGAGGTGAAGGGCGGCCGGCCGAACGCCGCCAGGAACCCCCGCGGGGCGACTACCCCGGGCGTCTTCGGGTTGCCGCGGACGAACACCCGCTCGTCCCGGCCGGTGCCATCCCGGATCGCCGGGGCCAGTTGTGGCTCCGGTATCTTCGCCTCCAGTTCGCGGACCCGGGCGGCCAGCTTCTCGGCCTCGGGGCCGGCCTTCGCCACGGCCGCGGCCTCGACCGCCGGCGGGGCCGGCACCCGCCCGCCCGGCTCGTCCGGCG
>JAIEQN010000227.1 GCA_019747685.1 Gemmataceae bacterium | reverse complement strand
AAGTGCGCCGGGATCATCGGCGAGACGATGAAGCGGTACCACCCGCACGGCGACGCCAGCATCTACGACGCCCTCGTCCGCATGGCCCAGGACTGGGTCCTCCGCTACCGGCTCGTCCACGGGCAGGGGAACTTCGGGTCGATCGCCGGCCTGCCCCCGGCCGCCCACCGGTACACCGAGGCCCGGCTGACGCCCGCCGCCGCCGACCTCCTGGCCGACCTCGACCACGAGACCGTCGACTTCATCGACAACTACGACGGCAAGTACCGCGAGCCGCTGGTCCTGCCGGCCCGGTTCCCGAACCTCCTGGTCAACGGGGCCGACGGGATCGCCGTCGGCATGGCCACCCACATCCCGCCGCACAACCTCAAGGAGGTCTGCGCCGGCCTCGTCAAGCTGATCGACAACCCGCAGACCTCCCTCGGCGAGCTGATGGAGGTGGTGCCCGGCCCGGACTTCCCGACCGGCGGGGTCATCATGGGCCGGCAGGGGGTCATCGACGGGTACGCCCGCGGCCGCGGGAAGATCACCCTCCGCGCCCGGGCCGAGGTCGTCGAAGAGGGGAAGGGCAAGAGCCCGTCCATCCTGATCCGCGAGGTCCCGTTCCAGGTCACCCGCAACCGGCTCTTGGAGGCGATGAAGGAGGTCGTCCACGCCGAGCGGATCGCCGGCATCAGCGCCATCCGGGACGAGTCGAGCGCCCGCAGCGGCGAGCCGGTGCGGGTGGTGGTCGAGCTGAAGCGCGGGGCCGACCCGCACCTCGTGCTGAACCAGCTCTACCAGTTCACGCCGCTGCAAGACACGGTCAGCATCATCCTGCTGGCCCTGGTCGACGGCCGGCCGGTGGTGCTGACCCTCAAGGAGATGATGCAGAAGTTCCTGGACCACCGGGTCCAGGTGATCCGCCGGCGGACCGAGTACCTCCTGCGAGAGGCCAAGCGGCGGGGCCACATCCTCGAAGGGCAGCTCATCGCCATCGCCGACATCGAGGAGGTCATTCGCATCTGCCGCACCTCGCCGAACCGGTCCGAGGCGAAGGTCCGGTTGCAGGGGATGGAGGTCGCCGCCTCCCTGATGGAGCGGGCCATCGGGGCCGAGCCGTTCGCCGCCCTGCAACGCGAACTCGGGGCCGCCGCCGTCTACCGGATGACCGAGCTGCAGGCGGAAGCCGTCGTGCGGCTCCAGCTCGGCCAGCTCGCGGCCCTCGAGAGCGACGAAATCCTCAAGGAGTACACCAAGCTCCGCGGCGAGATTCGGGGCTACGAGACCCTGCTGTCGGCCGACGCCAACGTCCTGGCCGTCGTCCGGGCCGACCTCGAACACCTCCGCGACCGGTACGGCGACGCCCGCAAGACGGAGATCTCCGGCGACGCCGGCGACGTGCATTACGAGGACCTGATCGAGGACGAGCAGGTGTTCGTGACGGTGACGCACGAGGGGTTCGTCAAGCGGATGCCGCTGACCGAGTACCGGGTCCAGGGGCGGGGCGGGAAGGGCGTCAGCGGGGGCCTGCGGGAGAACGACTTCGTCGAACACTTCTTCACCGCCGCCACCAAGGACTACCTGCTCTGCTTCACCGACAAGGGCCAGCTCTACTGGCTGAAGGTCTACCAGGTCCCCCAGGCGTCCCGGACCTCCCCCGGCCGGGCGTTGGCCAACGTCCTGTCGCTCAAGCCCGACGAGACGATCGCCGGGCTAATCCCGGTCCGGGAGTTCGCCGAGGGGCAGTACCTGCTGACCGCCACCCGCAAGGGGCTGGTCAAGAAGACCCGGCTGACCGAGTACGGCCGGCCGCGGGCCGGCGGGATCATCGGCATGGCCTTGGAGGAGGACGACCGGCTGATCGGGGTCGGGCTGACGAAGGCCGGGGACGAGGTCGTGCTGAGCACCAAGAACGGGATGGCCATCCGGTTCGGCGAGGCCGACGCCCGGCCGATGGGCCGGGCCACGTTCGGGGTCAAGGGCATCAACCTCGGCAAGGGCGACGAGGTCGTCGGGATGGTCGTCGCCGACCCGGACGGCTGCCTGTTGACCGTGTGCGAGAACGGGTACGGCAAGCGGACCCCGTTCGGCCCGAACACCGAGGGGGCCGCGGCGGCGGACGACGAGGTCGTCGAGGAGCCGTCCGTCACCGACGGCGAAGCCGGGCCGAGCCCCGGGCGTGAGCCCGGGGAGGACGCGGACCCCGAGGACGGCCCGGTCGACCGGGCCACGATGCGGTATCGCCGGCAGCGGCGGGGCGGGAAGGGCGTCCGGGACGTGAAGGTGACGGCCAAGAACGGCAAGGTGGTGGGCGTCGCGGCCGTCCGGGACGGGGACGAGATCATGCTCATCACCGTCGGCGGGATGGTCACCCGGAGCCGGATCGACGCCATCCGCCAGGTCGGCCGGAACACCCAGGGGGTGCGGGTGATGAACCTGGCCGACGGGGACCGGATCGCGTCCTTGGCCAAGGTGGCGTCCGAGGCCGGGGCCGAGACGGCGGTGGAACAGGTGTGAGCGGAGCACAGGCCGGGAGGCCTGTGCCACCAAGCACTACTCCCTCTGGTGGCACAGGCCTCCCGGCCTGTGCGGCATCGTCGGTGGCACAGGCCTCCCGGCCTGTGCGGGAGACCCCCATGCGCGTCCTGATCACCGGCGGGTACGGGTTCATCGGGGCCTGGATCGTCCGCGACCTGTTGGCCCGCGGGGACGAGGCGTTCGCCTACGACCTCCGGGAGGACCCCCGCCGGCTCCGGCTCGTCCTGTCCGAGGAGCAAGTCCGCCAAGTCCGGTTCGTCCCGGGCGACGTGACCGACCTACCGACCCTGACGCGGGCGGTCGCCGACCACGGCATCACCCACGTCATCCACCTGGCCGGCCTCCAGGTGCCGACCTGCCGGGCCGATCCGATGCTGGGGGCCAAGGTCAACGTCCTCGGCACGCTGGCCGTGTTCGAGGCGGTGAAGGCCGCCGGCTCGCAGGTCAAGCGGGTCGTGTACGCTAGCTCGGCGGCCGTGTTCGGCGGGCCGGACAAGTACCCGGCCGGCAGCCAGCCGGACGACGCCCCGCTCGTGCCGAGCACCCACTACGGCGTGTTCAAGTGTTGCAACGAGGGGAACGCCCGCATCTACTTCCAGGACCACGGCATCTCGAGCATCGGCCTGCGACCGTGGACGGTGTACGGCGTCGGCCGGGACCTCGGCATGACCAGCGAGCCGACCAAGGCCATCAAGGCGGTGCTGCTCGGCCGGCCGTACCACATCAGCTTCGGCGGCTGGAGCGACTTCCAGTACGTCGACGACGTGGCGAAAGCGTTCGTCTTGTGCTGCGACCGGCCGTTCACCGGGGCGAAGGGGTATAACCTCCGCGGGGCGGTCGTCACCCTGAAGGACTTCCACCAGACCTTGTGCCGGGTGCTGCCCGAGGCGGAGGAGCTGGTGACGGTCGGGACGACCCAGATCGCCATCGCCTACGACCTGGCGGACGACGGCATCCAGCGGGACCTGGGGCCGCTGCCGAAGACGGGCCTGGAGGCCGGCATCCGGGAGACGGTGGCGATCTTCCGGCGGCTCCAGGCCGAGGGCCGGCTCGACACGGCCGACCTCGACGCCCCGAAGCCCCCGCCGGTCACGGTCGTCGACGAGGTGTGATGCCCGCACAGGCCTCCCGGCCTGTGCCACCGAGGTGTGAGGTCTGGTGGCACAGGCCTCCCGGCCTGTGCCACCGAGGTGTGAGGTCTGGTGGCACAGGCCTCCCGGCCTGTGCCACCGAGGTGTGAGGTCTGGTGGCACAGGCCTCCCGGCCTGTGCGCCACTCACTCCCCGCCCATGCCGAGCACCTGCCGTTCGAGTTCGACCTGCCCGGTCACGTCCCGGGCGACGGCGAACACCACCCCCTCGACCGGGCACGGCTTGGCCGACCACTCGAAGTGGTGGTACTCGCCC
>JAIEQN010000774.1 GCA_019747685.1 Gemmataceae bacterium | reverse complement strand
CGCCGCCCGGGCCGCCCGCCGGCGGGCCAGCAGGTTCGCCCCCGTCATCTTGTAGGCCGTGGCGCAGCCGTCGAGGACCGCGGCCGCGGTCCTCGGGTCGCCGAGTTGGTCAGCCACCTCCGCGACGAGCCAGAGGACCCGGCCATCGCCCGGCAGCGCGAGGGCGAGGTGCTGCACCACCGCCGCCGCGTCGTCGGGGAGCTTCGGCCCGAACAGGTTGTCGGGGGCGTCCGGGGTGCGACCCCCCTTCCCCTCCTTCAGCCGGAGCCGGACCAGGTTGAGGTGGTACTCCTCGAACCGCTTCAGGTTTTCGGGGGCAAGCCGGACGGCCTCGTCGAGCGCGGCCGCGGCGGCGTCGAGGTCGCCGGCGAGTTGCCAGGCGGTGCCGAGGTTGGCGGCCAGCCGGAAGTGGTCGGGGTGGGAGCGGGACGCCGGCCGGAGGATGTTGACCGCTTGCTCGGATTGGCCGAGCCGGACGTAGAGCGCTCCCAGGTCGGCGGCCTCGTCGGCGGTCGGCGGCTTGGCCTTCGCCGCCCGTTCCAGCTTGGCCGCGGCCGCCTGGTACTCGGCCCGCAAGGGCGACGGCGGCAGCCCGGCGGGTCGCTCGACGGCCGCGTCCCGGAGCAGCCGGTGGTCGAGCAGGAACCCGGCCCACCGGCTCGGCGGCTCGGCGAACCGCTCGCCGGAGTAGTACAGCCCGGCCCGGGCCGCCGCCGGGGCGAGCAGCACGACCGCCAAGCCGACCGCCGACCGCACCATCACGCCCCCATGACCGTACCGTTTAACAGGCCCGGGCGGGGGACGCGGCGTTTCGCCGGCTTTTCCGTTTCCCCCGCCCCCGGCCCGCCGGCTATCATACACCCCACGCGATCCCCTTCTCAGTCCCCTCTCGCCCCATTCGGAAAGGCACACGCCATGTTCGAGCGCGGAAACCTCTCCCGCCGCGGGTTCCTCCGGCGGTCGGTCGCCGGGCTGACCGCGGCCGGTCTGCCGGCCTGGTACGCCGACCGGCTGCTGGCCGACATCACGCCCGGGTCCGACGGCAGCGGGCCGAACGGGAAGGTCAACTTCGGGTGGGTCGGGATCGGCAGCCCGCAGAGCCGGGCGCTGCAGATTTACGGCGAGTCCCGGCGGAAGGGGAACGTCGAGCGGGTCAACAACGTGGCCGTCTGCGACGTGGACGCCCGGCACGTCAAGCGGGCCCAGGACATCCTCAAGAAGGACGGGTACGCCTCCGTCGAGACGACCAACGACTTCCGCAAGCTGACCGACCGGAAGGACGTGGACGTGGTGGTCGTGGCCACCCCGGACCACTGGCACGCCTTGGTGGCGATCGAGGCCCTCCGCAAGGGCAAGGACGTGTACTGCGAGAAGCCCCTGACCCTGACGGTGGCCGAGGCCCTGGCGGTCAAGAAGGCGGCCGACGAGACCGGGCGGGTGTTCCAGACCGGCAACCAGCAGCGGAGCGAGTACGGCGGGATGTTCCGGCTGGCGACCGAGGTGGTCCGGGCCGGGCGGATCGGCAAGGTGAAGACGATCGAGTGCCGGATCGGCGGGAACCCGCAGAGCGGGGTGATCAAGGAGGCCCCGGTCCCGGAGGGGCTGGACTGGGACATGTGGCTGGGGCCGACGGCCAAGGTCCCGTACCGGTACGAGGAGCGGAAGGAGGGGCCCCGGCGGGGGACCTTCACCAACTGCCACTACGAGTTCCGCTGGCTGTACGAGTACAGCGGCGGGAAGATGACCGACTGGGGCGCCCACCACCTGGACATCGCCCAGTGGGTGCTGGGCAAGGACGGGAGCGGGCCGGTCGGGGTCGAGGTGATCGACGCGAAGGAGCCGGAGGTGAAGGGCCCGGAGGGGTACAACACCCACCCCACGTTCAAGGTGAAGTACACCTACGACACCGGGGCCGAGGTGATCGCCATGGACGGCCGGGGGACGGCGGTGAAGGGGCTGCGGAAGGCCGACGGGTCGGCCCTGACCCGCCGCCGGGGCGGGAAGGAGGTCCCGCTGGAGGAGTTGGGCGGGGACGAGAACGGGGTGCTGATCCTCGGCGAGAACGGGACGGTGTTCGTCGGCCGGGACCTCCTGGCGGCCAGCGACCCGAAGGTCCTGTCGGAACCCCTCAAGGACGACCCGAAGCTGTACCCGACCCGGCACACCAACCACCTGGGCAACTTCCTGGACTGCGTCAAGAGCCGGGAGAAGCCGATCTGTAACCAGCTCGTCGGGGCCGGGTCGGTGATCGTCTGCCACCTGGGGGTGATCGCCCTGCAGACCGGCAAGAAGCTGACCTGGGACCCGAAGGCCAACAAGTTCACCGGGGCGAACGCCGACGAGGGGAACAAGCGGCTGGCCCGGGAGATGCGGGCCCCGTGGAAGCTGGAGGGGTGACGGGCCGCCAGATGCCGCCCCGAAGGGGCGTCCGGGAATAGCCCGGGGCGACAACCCCGGGTGCCTCGGTTCGTCGATGATCGGAGCCCCGACGGGGCGACCCGGGTGAACCTCGGTCGCCCCGTCGGGGCTCCGTCCGTTGTGCGGCCCTGGTCCCGGGGCTGGCGCCCCGGGCTATTCCCGGACGCCCCTTCGGGGCTAACGAACCGTTGGCTCGCCACGACCACCACACTGCCCATGACCACCACACCGCCACCCGATCCCCGCCCCTCGCGCTCGACCTGGGCGGCCCTGGCCGAACCGCAACTGCTCGCCCAGTGCGAGGTCGACACCTACCGGGCCAGCGGCCCGGGCGGGCAGAAGCGGAACAAGACCAGCTCGGCCGTCCGGCTCCGGCACCCCCCGTCCGGGCTGCTGGTCATCGCCGAGGAGAGCCGGTCGCAGCACGAGAACAAGGCCAAGGCCGTCCGCCGGCTGTGGCAGGCCCTGTTCCTCCACCTCCGCGACCCGCTCCCGCCCGACGCCCTCACCCCGGAGGCGGTTGCCGCCCACCCCGACCACCCCGGGACGCTCGACCTGTCCGCCAAGAACCCCCGGTTCTGGCCCGCCGCCGGGCTGGTGCTCGACGTGCTGGCCGCGGCCGAGGCCCGGGTGTCGGACGCGGCCGCCCTGCTCGGCGTCTCGACCGGCCACCTGATCGACTTCTTGCAGTCTGATCCGAAGGTCTGGCAGGAGGCCAACCGGCTGCGGGCCGCGGCCGGACACCGCCCTTTGAAGAGTGGGCAGTAGGCAGTGGGCAGCAGAAACCTGCTCGGCCTGCGTGGCAGTCCGCCCGGCCGGCGGCTAAGATGGGTGCTTGTTGTTTCCTGCCCGCTGCCCGCTGCCTACTGCCCACTACACCTGATGCCGCCGCCGGGGTTCACCTGGGTCGACCGCCCGCACCTGGCCGCCCTGGCCCGGCCGGAGGGGGCCGCCGACCTGGCTTGGCTCCGCCGCAACGGGATCGACGTGCTCGTCTCGCTGACCGAGGACCCGGTCCCCCGGGGCTGGGTGAACGAGGCCGGGCTGCTGGCCGTCAACGTCCCGGTCCCGGACATGGAGCCGCCGACCGACCGCCAGCTCGACCACCTGCTGGAGACCCTCCGCAAGGCCCGCCGGGCCGGGATGGGGGCGGCCGTCCACTGCGGGGCCGGGCTGGGCCGGACCGGGACGGTCCTGGCCGCGTACTTCGTGGCCGCCGGGCTGCCCCCGAAGGAGGCCGTGGCGAAGGTGCGGGATTTGCGGCCCGGGTCGGTCGAGACGGCCGACCAGGAGCGGGCGATCGAGCTGTTCGCCCGCCGCCAGGCCGACCGCCGGGCCGACGACAAGGGGTGACGACGGGTCGTGTCTCAGTTTGGCTGGGTGGCACCGGCATTCCTGCCCGTCCTCTGTTTGCACCGGCGGGAATGCCGGTGCCACCAAACGGAGTAGCACCCGGCCGCGGAACTCCCGGCCCCGGCCGCACGTCCGAGCTAGGTTGGTG
>JAIEQN010000072.1 GCA_019747685.1 Gemmataceae bacterium | reverse complement strand
TCCTCGGCGATCTCGATGTTCGCCCCGTCCCGGGTGCCCACGGTCAGGGCCCCGTTCATCATGAACTTCATGTTGCTGGTGCCGCTCGCCTCGTACCCGGCGGTCGAAATCTGCTCGGACACGTCGGCCGCCGGGATCAGGTGCTCGGCCAGGGTGCAGGAGTAGTTTGGCAGGAACTCGACCCGGAGCTTGCCGCGGGTCGCCGGGTCGGCGTTGACCACCCGGGCGATGCCGCCGATCAGCTCGATGATGACCTTCGCCAGCCGGTAGGCCGGGGCCGCCTTCCCGGCGAACAGGACGGTCCGCGGGGGGACGTCCAGGTTCGGGTTCTCCCGCAGCCGGTTGTACCAGACCACCACCTGGATGGCGTTCAGGAGCTGCCGCTTGTACTCGTGGATGCGCTTGATCTGCACGTCGAACAGGGTGTCCGGGTCGAGGCCGATGCCGGCCGTCGCCTTGATCCAGTCCACGAACCGGGCCTTCGCCCCCCGCTTGGCGGCCAGGAACTTCTCCCGGAAGCCGGCGTCGTCGGCCAGAGGGTCGGCTTTCCGCAGAGCCGACAGGTCCGTCACCCAGCGGTCGCCCACGGCCTCGGTCAGCAGGGCCGCGAGTTCGGGGTTGGCCAGCAGCAGCCACCGCCGGGGGGTGACGCCGTTGGTCTTGTTGTTGAACCGGTCGGGGAACAGCTCGGCGAAGTCGGGGATGGTCTTGGCCCGCAGCAGCTCGGAGTGGATGGCTGCCACCCCGTTGGTGCTGTGGGTGCCGACGATGGCCAGGTTGGCCATCCGCACCTCCCGGCTGCTGGTCTCGTCGATGATGCTCACCCGGGCCGCCCGGCCGTCGTCCCCCGGGTGTGCCGCCCGCACGTCGTCCAGGAACCGGCGGTTGACCTCGTAGACGATCTCCAGGTGCCGCGGCAGGAGGGCCTCGAACAGCTCGACCGGCCACTTCTCCAGGGCCTCGGGCAGCAGCGTGTGGTTGGTGTAGGCGAGGGTCCGGACGGACAGGTCCCAGGCTTGGTCCCAGCCGAGGTGTGCTTCGTCGAGCAGTACCCGCATCAGTTCCGGGACGGCCATCGCCGGGTGGGTGTCGTTCAGTTGGACCGCCACCTTGTCCGGGAGGGCCGGCCAGTCGTTCCCCCGGCGGCGGAACCGGGCCAGGATGTCGGCCACCGAGCACCGGACCAGGAAGAACTCCTGGAGGAACCGGAGGGACCGGCCGCGGGCGGTCGAGTCGTCCGGGTAGAGGACCCGGGTGACGGACTCGGCCAGGGCCCGGTCGGAGACGGCCCCGACGAAGTCGCCGCCGCTGAACTCGCCGAAGTCGAACACGTCCGGGGTGGCCGCCCGCCACAGCCGGAGGGTGTTGATCGTCCGGCCCCCGTAGCCAACGACCGGGCGGTCGTACGGGACGCCCAGCAGGCTCATCGGTCGGCCGCGGTGGACCTCGATCTCGCCGTGACGGGCGGTGAACGACGACGCCAGCGGGACGGCCACCTGCTCGCCGGGCCGGGCGACCTCCCACGGGTCGGGGCGGGCCAGCCACGGGTCCGGCTGCTCGACCTGCCGGCCGTCGTGCAACTCCTGCCGGAAGATGCCGTAGTCGTACCGCAGGCCGTAGCCGATGGCCGGGATTTGCAGGGTGGCCAGCGAGTCGATGAAGCAGGCGGCCAGCCGGCCGAGGCCGCCGTTGCCCAGCCCGGCGTCCGGCTCCTCCTCCAGCAGCCCGGCCAGGCTTACCCCCTTGGCCTTCTCGAACCACGGACCCAGCGGCGAGAGGAGCAGGTTGGCCAGGTTGTTGGCCAGCGACCGGCCGATCAGGAACTCCATCGACAGGTAGTAGACCTGCTTGGGGTTCGCCCGGTCGTGGTGCCGGGCCGTCTTCACCCACCGCTGGGCCAGCACGTCCCGGAGGGCCGATGAGAGCGCCTCGAACTGCTCCCGCCGGGTCGCGTCGGCCGGGTCGACGACGTGGTCGAACACCAGCCGCCGCTCGTACAGGGCGTCGTTCCCGCCGGTGAACGGGACCGGGCCGCAGCCGTACTCGCGGAGCCGGTCGACCGGCCCGGCGGCCGGCGGAGTCGGTGTCTTCGTCTTGCCCATCGCCGCTCCCCCTCGGTGTCGTAACTCGGCGGCCGTCAGGCCGGCCGGCCCTGGCGGGCCAGCCAGCGGGCGTGGTGATCGCGGACGGCCTGGACGATGGCCGGCCCGTCCGGCAGCACCTGCGGGATGGTCAGGTCGTTCGGGCTGACCAGCGGGATGGCCGGGTCGAGCATCACCCGCTTGGCCCAGTCGAGCAGCCCGTCCCAGAAGTGGCCGGCCAGGATCAACGGCGTGTCCCGCAGGTGGCGGACCTGGAGGAGCTGCCAGACCATCAGCGTCTCCAGCACCGTCCCGATCCCGCCCGGGGTGACGACGAAGGCGTCGGACACCAGCACGAAGTGGTGCAGCCGGGTGAAAAACGTCTTGTGCTCGAACGCCTCGGTCACGAAGGCGTTCACGTCCTGCTCGAACGGCAGCTCGACCCGGATGCCGACCGACTTCTGCCGGCTCCCGTCGGGGTCGGCCAGCTTGACGCCCTCGTTCGCCGCCTGCATGAGGCCCGGGCCGCCGCCGGTCACGATGTCGCACCCGAGCCGGGTCAGCTCGGCGGCCAGGTCCCGGACGGCCGCGTACACCCAGTGGTCCGGGGCGACCCGGGCCGACCCGAAGACCGTCACCCGGTAGCGGTCCCGCCTGGTGGGCCGGAGCCGGGTCAGGGTGTTGACCGTCTCCCAGAGCCCGAGGACGGACCGGGAGAGGAGGTCGAGGGCGGCCTTCTCGTCGGAGAGCGGCACCAGGCCGTCGTCGGGTGTCGGTGCGGTGTCACTCACGGCGTCGCTCCCTCCAGGCCCAGCACCCGGCGGGTGTGGGCGACGATCGTCCGCTCCTCGTCGGTCGGGAGGACCCTGGCCGCCACGCCGCTTCCTTCGCGGCTGATCCGGGGTCCTCCCGCTTCGTTCGCGGCCTCGTCCAGTCCCACACCCAGCCAGCCCGCGGCCCGGCACACCCGGGCCCGGATGGCCGGGGCGTTCTCCCCGATCCCGCCGGTGAACACCAGGGCGTCCAGCCCGCCGAGGGCGGCCGCCAGCGAGCCGATCTCCCGGCCGACCCGGTACACGAACAGCTCGGCCGCTTCGGCCGCCCGGGGGTCCGGACTTTCCAGCAGCGTCCGCATGTCGCCGGACAGCCCGGATACCCCGAGCAGCCCGGACTCGTGGTAGATCAGGTGCTGCAGGGCGGCTGCGTCCATCCCGTGCCTGGCCATCAGGTAGAGCAGCACCCCGGGGTCGAGCGACCCGGACCGGGTGCTCATCACCAGACCGTCGGCCGGGGTGAAGCCCATCGTGGTGGCGACGCTCCGGCAGCCGAGCATCGCACACAGGCTGGCCCCGTTGCCCAGGTGGGCCACCACGGTCCGCCCGGCCGCCGCCCGGGGGTCCACGCCCGGCAGCACGGAAGCGACGTACTCGTAGGAGAGCCCGTGGAACCCGTACCGCCGGACCCCCTCGTCGGTGAACCGCCGGGGCAGCCCGAACCGCTGGGCCACCTCCGGCTGGGTCCGGTGAAAGGCGGTGTCGAAGCAGGCCACCTGGGGCAGGTCCGGCATCCGTCCGGCGACCGCCCGGACGGCGGCCAGGTTGTGCGGCTGGTGCAGCGGGGCGAGCGGCACCAGCCGGTCCAACTCGGCCAGCACGCCGTCGTCGATCCGGACCGGCCCGGCGTACCGCACCCCGCCGTGTACCACCCGATGCCCGACGGCCGCCAGGGGGCGGTCCCCGGTCAGGTTCCGGACCCACTTCAGCACAAGCTCCAACGCCCCGGCGTGGTCGATCGCCCCCACCCGGGCCGGCCCCTCCTC
>JAIEQN010000825.1 GCA_019747685.1 Gemmataceae bacterium | reverse complement strand
ATGGCGGATTCCTCCCGGTGCCCCCAGGAGTACCGCCGCGCGGGCAGTCGGCAACTCGAAAGTGTCAGCCGACTAGTAGGGTCGGCCGCGTTTCTTGCCTCGCAAGTGTGTCCGCACACTGAATCCCCGCCGGGCGGTCCGGTGGGGAGCGATCAGGGCCGGGGTGTTACCAGCACCCCGGCCCCCGGCATTTCGTCTTCCAGAGAGACGAACGCGATGCGTGTTGTACGGGGGCTGATGGCCGCCGGGAACGGCAAGCTCGGGCAGGCGATTCATCACTTCGACCTGCCGGCGATCACTACCTGCCCGGGCCGCTCGGCGGTCTGCACGCGGGTGTGTTATGCCGCCAAGGGCCGGTTCCTCACCGGACCGGTACGGGAGCGGCTGCGGTGGTGCCTCCGGCAAAGCCGGCAGCCGGGGTTCGCCGCTCGAATCACGGCCGAGATCCGCCGGAAGGGGGCGCTGGTGGTGCGGGTCCACGTCGCCGGGGATTTCTACAACCCGGGCTACGCGGCCGCCTGGCTGGCCGTGTTCCGGGCCTGTCCGGCGACTCGGTTCTATTTCTACACTCGGTCCTGGCGGGTGCCGGCGATCGCGGTGGTGCTCACCGAGATGGCCGGGCTCGACAACGTGCGGGCGTGGTATTCGGCGGACACTGAGACTGGGCCGCCGGATCTGCTGCCGGCCGGCGTGAGGGTGGCCTGGCTCCAGGTGGCCGCGGATGATGGGCCGCCACTTCCGGCAGCCCTGCTGTTCAGGGTGCGGCGGCTGCGACGGCGGCCGGTCGCGTTGCACGAGCTGCCGGTGCTGTGCCCGCACGAAGCCCCCGGCGGCCGAGATGTCAACTGCGGCAACTGCGGCCGCTGCTGGTCGTAACCTTACCCCCGCCCGCTGGAGCAGCGGGCGGGGGCTCTTTTTCATCTCTGCGCCCGCCGGTTCTGCCGGTCGTGCTGTGTGCCGGCAAGTCCTGCGCACTGTGGTCGCCGTCTTTCAAACTTTGACCTTGCGCTTTCGGGGAATGTATCCGATAACGCCCTTTATGGGATAGTCAACCAGGGCGAGGGGAGGATGGGCGGCAAGACCTACACCGGCTACCGGGAGCACACGGCGACGGGCGGCGTGGCCGGCACCGCCGTCACCGTCCACGAGGACGGCAAGGTTCCCCGGCCGCTCGACCCGCGGCTCGACCTGCGAAACCATTCGCCGACCGGGCTGGAGTGGGGGTATCTGGGCAGCGGCCCGGCCCAGCTCGCCCTGGCGCTCGTCGCCGACGCGCTGGGCGACGACGAGCGGGCCGAGGACATCTACCAGCCGTTCAAGTTCAAGGTGGTGGGGCGGCTGGCGGGCGACGGGTGGACGCTGACCGACGCCCAGGTGCGGGCGGCGGTCGAAACCCTGGAACGGGAGCGCGGCCGTGGACGCGAATGAGGCGTTGGTGCCGGTGTCCCCGGCTCCCTCCGGCCTGCTGGTGCCGGCCCTGTTCGCCGCCGCCGGCGAGCGGGCGAGCCGCCGCCTGGTCGAGTTCTTCACCGCCGAGATCCGCAACCCGAACACCCGCGCCGCCTACGCCCGGGCGGTTTCCCGCTTCGACGGCTGGTGCCAGGCCCGCGGCTTCGCACTCGAGCAGCTCACCCCGGTCCACGTCGCCGCCTACGTCGAGCAGCTCGGCCGGGAGGTGAGCAAGCCGACCGTCAAGCAGCACCTGGCGGCCCTGCGGATGCTCGGCGACTACCTGGTGACCGGGCAGGTACTGCCGTTCAACCCGGCGGCGGCGGTGCGGGGGCCGAAGTACGTCATCAAGACGGGCAAGACGCCGGTGCTGTCGGCCGAGGAGACGCGGGCGCTGTTCGCGGCGATCGAGACGGGCACCATCGCGGGCTTAAGGGACCGGGCCCTGATCGGGGTGATGGCGTACAGCTTCGCCCGGGTCGGGGCGGTGCTGGGGATGGACGTGGGGGACTTCTACCAGCAGGGGCGGCGGCACTGGCTCCGGCTGCACGAGAAGGGCGGCAAGGAGCACGCCGTCCCGGCCCACCACCTGGCCGACGAGTACCTGGCCGCCTACATCGCGGCGGCCGGGATCGGCGGGGATACCAGGGGGGCGTTGTTCCGGTCGCTCGACCGGCGGCGGAAGCTGACCGGCCGGCGGCTGGGAGCCCGAGAGGCGCTGGCGATGGTCAAGCGGCGGGCCCGGGCGGCGGGGCTGGGCGAGGAAGTCTGCAACCACAGCTTCCGGGCGACCGGGATCACCAACTTCCTGGAGAACGGCGGGGCGGTGGAGAAGGCCCAGGCGATCGCCGCCCACGAGAGCCCGAAGACGACCAAGCTGTACGACCGGAGCGGCGACCAACTCACCCTCGACGAGATCGAACGCATCCGGTACTGAAGAGCGTTGGAGAGTGAAGGCGGGTTGCCGCCTGCCGAAACCGTCGGCTGTCAACGCTCGGTTGGAAGAGGTTCTTCCGCCGAGTTAAAGAGGGGTCACAGGCAAAGTACGACTATACAAATCACCATCATTATATAGCTTATTGATTATTGCATCTATTAAACTTTCGCTTAACTCCCCAATTATAATCATATGCCGTTCTCCTAAATGCACTCTTACGCGAGTTCCATCAACATAATCTCCAGCAGTAGCAAGAAGCTCAGGAGTAATAAAGAACAGCCATCGCTTCTCACCCGGGAAGTCAATAGTGACCTCGACACCGGTACTAACCGGTTCAAAAATATCATCATCGATTGTGTAGCTTATCATTTAGATATTTTTGTTATTGTATTTTTTGCTATTTGCTTCCGAATTCTTTAAGAACTTCATCGACCACTTTTCCCTGGTTGTCTTTTGTAGACTTGCCGAGTACCTCCACACCCCTGCCATCAGCGGTAAGGCGCCAGTAGACCCTCGCCCCATCTCTTGCGCGTGATTCAGAGATGCCTCCGCCAATCGGCTTAGTACCGATCCCTGGATTCAGATTGCCGTTAGCCAACTGTCGGGTGATACTGTCCAGGCTCGCTTGGGCACTTTTCCCAGCGGCTTCGGCCTCGCGTACGAGTTTGGTGCTGTCGTGTATCCTGGACACGACATTCAGCCGCCCGCCGGCTTGTCGGACGACTCCGAGCCCGCCACCTCCGCCCGCCATCGGCAGGCTACTCCCTTGGTCTGCCCAGAATACCAGGTAGCCGTACCACGGTGTACCGTCGGGGGGGAGAACATCGTCTAGGGCTTCCCAGACAGTCGTCGCAGGCTTACCCCCCCGTAGGACTTCACCCCTTGAGGGCATGTGCCCAGGGCCGCTGGGCAAGTCCCAGTCAGGTTTCTTTACTGGCGGGTCTTGGCTAGTATCGCTTTTCGGTTGGCCGGGGAGCGGCTGAGGGCGCGGCGCAGGAGGGAGAGTCGGCAGCACAACTGATTTGATCGACGGTGCATCATCCTTACCAGATGGACCCGCATTTCCGGGGGGTGCGAGACCAGATGGATCGGTGGCCCCGGTCGGCTCGTTCCCGACGAACCGGTACAGGTTACCGTCCCCGGCCAGATAGACGATCGGGTCGAGGGCTGTCCACCGGCCGAGGGTGGGGCTGTACCACCGGCGGTCGGCTTCGAGCAGCCCGCTCGGGCCGTCCTGACGCAGCCCCTGGAACCCGATCGGGTTGGCGTACGCCGTCCCGCCGGTCCGGACGGTATAGCTGCCGTCGTACACCGTCCGGGCCCCGAACGGGTCGTAGGCGTACCGCTCGACCGCCACCCCGGACCCGTTGACCAGCGCCGTCAGGTCCCAGTTGGCGTCCTGTTGGGCCCACAGCCGCTCGTCCAGGGTCCCGTTGGAGTCCGTGTCCCGGTCCCGCAAGACCAGCGCGTCGACGTACGCCGGCGACCACACGTACCGGGCCGCGGTGTTGCT
>JAIEQN010000338.1 GCA_019747685.1 Gemmataceae bacterium | reverse complement strand
GCCGGCCGGGGGCCGGTCTTCTGGGTCCTGGCCGTCCTCGCCGTCGTCACCCTCCTGGTGGTGGCCACCTGCGGGGGGGTGTTCGCCCTGCTCCAGCCGCGGTGGCGGCCGCACCAGTCGGACGCCGGCGGGTTCCGGGTCGAGCTGCCGGCCGAGCCCCGGGCCGACATGCCCGAGGTGGCCCCGGTCAACGCCCGGCCGGACGCCCGGACCGAGGGGACCATCCTGCTCGTCAAGCTGGAGGTGTACGCGGTCACCTACGCCGACCTCGCCCCGGAGGACCGCCGGCCGGCGGCCGACGACCTGCTCGACCAGGCGGTCAAGGGGATCGAGGGCGGTACCCCCGGGACCCAGGTGCTGCGGACCGCGGCGGTGAAGGCGGGCGGGTTCCCGGCCCGGGAGGTGGTGGTGGCCGGCCCGGACGGGACGTTCCACTGCCGGGTCGTCCTGGCCGGCCCGCGGGTGTACGTGGTGGCCGCCGGCGGGGCCCTGACCACCCCGGAGGGGAACGAGCGGATCCGGCGGTTCCTCGACTCGTTCGCGGTGACCGACCCGGAGCTGCTGGCCGGGCGGGGGGCCGACCGGGCGAACCCCCGGCCCGCCCCGGTCCCGGACCCGGTCCGCCAGCCGAAGGCCGGGCGGGAGCCGGCCGCCCGACCCCCGGAACCCGAGCCGGAGCCCGACGAGCCGGCCCCGAAGCCGCGGATCGCCCTCCCGGTCCGGCCGTGGGTCGCCCCGCCGCCGCGGCCGGCCCAACCGCCCCCGTCGCGCGACCCGTTCTAGGGGTGGCGAACCGTGGACCGGATCACCCTCGCCACCGCCGACGGCCCCCGCGAGTACCGGCTGTTCGTCCCCTCCCGGGGAGCGGGGGGCGTTAGCCCCCTGGTACCCAATCCCCCGCTCGTCGTCTTCCTGCACGGGACCGGCGGCACCGCCGAGTGGGCCGACGACGAGACCGGGTGGTCGGCCCTGGCGGGGCGGGAGGGGTTCGCCCTCGCGCTACCCGAGGGGCTGCCACCCGACCCGGCCCGGCCGCCCAAGTTCCTCACCAACCCCCGCCGGTGGAACGACGGCCGGCGGGCGGAGGGTGAGGACGGGGCTTCCGTCAACCTGCCCCCGTCTCGGGCCGATGATGTCGGCTTCCTCCGGGCGGTGATCGACGACGCCATCAGCCGGTCCCAGGCCGACCCGGGCCGGGTCTACCTGTCCGGGTTCTCGAACGGGGCCGGGATGGCCTTCCGGGCGGCCGCCGGCCTCGCCGACCGGCTGGCCGCCGTCGCCCCGGTGGCCGGTTATCACCGCGTCCCGGAGGGCGAACGTCCGTCCCGGCCGGTCCCGACCCTGTACGCCATCGGGTCGGTCGACCCGCTCGTCCTGCCCCGCGGCGGGGAGGTCCGCAACCCGTGGGAACACCGGCTGGTCCGCCGGCCGCCGGTCGTCGAAGGGCTGGACCGCTGGGCCGGGCTGATCGGCTGCCGGACCCCGCCGGAGCTGGTCGCGGATGCTGACGGGTTGCGGGAGGAGGCCTACCCCGGGCCGGTGCCGTTCCGGGTGGTGACGGTCGCGGGCTTGGGTCACCACTGGCCGGGCGGGAGGGGCCGGCTCAACCACCGGCTGGCCGGCCCGCCGTCGGACCGGTGGGACGCCACGGCCCGGGTGTGGGAATGGTTCAAAACACTGGCCCGCAGATGACGCAGACTCCGGCGCAGATGAAACCAGATTCGATCAGATTGATTTGAATCGGCTCTCGATCTGCGTCTGCTCTGCGTCATCTGCGGGCCAGTCTTACTTCCCGCTGCCCCGCAGGGCCTCCCCGAGCCGCCGCAGGCCCTCGTCGGTCGAGACCTTCGGGTCGTACCCCAGGTCCCGGCGGGCGGCCGCGAGGTCGTACCAGTGCGAGGTGGCGAGCTGGCCGGCCACGAACCGGGTCATCGCCGGCTCGCCCGGCAGCCGCAACCACCGGTAGGCGGTCTCCAGCACCCGCCCGGCCAGCCGGGCCTTCCACACCGACGCCGTCCGGGTCACCGGTGGCAGCCCGGCCTCGGCCAGCACCCGGTTGATGAACTCCCACAGGTCCACCGGGGCGCCGTCGGAGATGAAGTACGCCTTCCCGGACGGCGGCGAGCCGACGGCGAGCTTGTCGGCGGCCAGCAGGTGGGCGTCGGCCGCGTTGTCGATGTAGGTGACATCGACCTTGACCGGCCGGGTGCCGACCCGGCGGAGCTTGCCGGCCCGGGCCCGCTCCAGGACGCGGGGGATCAGGTGCGGGTCGCCGGGGCCGTAGACCAGGTGCGGGCGGAGGGCGACGGTGGCCAGGTCCGGGCCGTTGGCCGCCAGCACCGCCCGCTCGGCCTGGGCCTTCGTCTCGGGGTAGTCCGCCTCGAAGTGCTTCGGGTACGGGACCGACTCGTCGGCCCCCTCCAGGTCCCCGCCGCCGTGGACGACGCTCGGGGTGGACGTGTAGACGAGCTTGCGGACCCCGTGCTTCCGGCACGCGGCCAGGACGTTCTCGGTCCCGGCGACGTTGGTGGCGACGAAGTCGGCCCGCCGGCCCCACACCCCGGCCTTGGCCGCGGCGTGGAACACGACATCGACCCCGGCGACCGCCCGCTCGACCGCCGCCGGGTCGGCCAGGTCGCCGTGGGTCTGCTCGACCCCGAGTTCGTCCAGCCACGGGTAGGCGGTGCGGGTGAACGACCGGACGGCCCGGCCCCGCCGGCGGAGGAGCCGGACGACCGCCCCGCCGAGGAACCCGCCGCCGCCCGTCACCAGGGCCGTCATCGGGGAGTACCCGCACCCGCGGCCGAATCCGCCATACGGGTGTTATCCCCCGGCCGCCACCGGGCGCCAAGCCTCCGGTCCGCCCACCGGGCCAGTTTCTCCCGGTCGATCTTCGCGTTGTGCCGGACGTCCACCGGGAACCCGCCCGGCTTTCGGTACGGCAGGAACGTTTCGACCCGGCGGGTGTGTTCCACCACTCCCCCGGCCGCCCGCAACGCGGCCCCCAGCTCCGCCCACGGGGCCGGCCGCGCCACCGCCCCGGCCGGCAGGTTGTCGACCGTCACCCGCTCGACACACACGACCGGGTACGTCTCCTTCCCCCGGGTCACCCCGACCAGGGCCGTCCGGAACACCCCCGGCACCGCGTTGAACACCGGCTCGACCATGTCCGTGAACAGCGCCCCCCACGGCGTCACCACCCGCTGCGACTTCCGGCCGCAGAACCAGAGGCGGCCGGCCTCGTCCCGGTAGCCGACGTCGCCCATCCGGTGCATGACCTCGCCGTCCGGGTCGCGGACCTTGGCCAGCTTGGTCGCCTCCGGGCGGTTGAAGTACTTCTTGGTGACGACCGGCCCGCGGACCACGAACTCGCCGACCTCGCCCGGCGGTAGGCTCCCGGCCGGGTCCCAGTCGTGGACCGCCGCGTCCGAGATCGGCATGACGAACACGTCCACCCCGGCCACCGGCCGGCCGACGCAGACGCCCTTCCCCCGGTCGGTCAGGTGCCGCGTCTCGGCGAGGATTTCCCGGCTGCCGATGTTGGCCACCGGCAGGGCTTCGGTCGCCCCGTAGGGGGTGAACACCTCGACGCCGTCGGGCAGCAGCGACGCGAACCGGGCGATGTCGGCGGCCCGGGCCGGTGCCCCGGCGGAGATGACCCGGCGCAAGCTGGCGAGCGCCGCCCGATGACCCTCTCCCCTTGAGGGAGAGGGTGGCGGCCGCAGGCCGCCGGGTGAGGGGAAGCCGACCGTCCCCTCACCCCGTTCGCTCCGCGAACCACCCTCTCCCTCAAGGGGAGAGGGTAAAGACCCGGCCAGTTCCCCCAGCCGCCGCACCACCGCCGGCGACCCGAACAGGTTCGTCACCCGCATCTCGGCGATCTGGTGGGCGGCCTTG